>CAVEIP010000001.1:0-17579 GCA_963615935.1 [Ruminococcus] lactaris
GGGATAATGCGTAATTTTTTTTTAATTTTGCAACTATGGAAAAAGAATGTATATCTGCCGGACCAATCGGCGTGTTTGATTCCGGCTATGGTGGCCTCACCATCCTGTCGGAAATGCGCAAATTGCTTCCGCAATACGACTACATCTATCTTGGCGACAATGCCCGTGCGCCTTACGGCAGCCGCTCTTTCGACATTGTTTACCAGTTCACTCTTCAGGCCGTGCGCCATCTCTTTGACAGCGGTTGCCGCTTGGTGATACTTGCCTGCAACACGGCTTCTGCCAAGGCTCTGCGCACCATCCAGCAAAACGACCTTCCGAAGATCGACCCTTCGCGGCGCGTGCTCGGCGTGATTCGCCCAACGGTGGAGGTGCTCGGCTCGCTCACAAAAACAGGCTGCATCGGTGTGCTCGGTACGGCTGGCACCATCCAGAGCAACAGTTACCCGATGGAGATAGCCAAGATGTATCCGCAGTTCAAGACATTCGGCATGGCATGTCCCATGTGGGTGCCGCTGGTGGAATGCCGCGAGTCGGACGGCGACGGTGCCGACTACTTTGTGCAGAAATACATCAGCCAACTTTTCCGCCTCGAGCCGGAGATCGACACTGTGGTGCTTGGATGCACCCACTATCCTCTGCTCTATCCAAAAATCAAAAAGTATATGCCCGAGGGTGTGAACATCATCAAGCAGGGCACTATCGTTGCCGACAGCCTCAAGGACTATCTACGCCGCCATCCCGAGATGGAGCGCATGTGCACCAAAGGCGGCTCGTGCGAATACCGCACCTCCGAGTCGTCGGAGAAGTTCAGCACGATGGCTTCGGTATTTCTTTCCGACAACATTAAAGCGAAACATATAACATTTTAAAAACTAAAAGAAAGATTATGAAATCTACAATCAAAAACCTGTTGCTCTTGGGCGGCATCTGCGCGATGCTTCCATTGGCATCCTGCTCCGACAACGAGCCAGACAAATCAGTTACAGTAAACCTCGTAAACGCGAAACTCGAATACACTTCGACAGGCGAATGGACAAACGCCCTTGCCCCTGAAGTCACTTCAATCGACTGCCAAGGCGTAAGTTTCACCCACACAGCCACCGTCAGCGCTTGGGGCGCTTACTGGTCGGGATTCTGCGCTTCGCGCGTTTCCGACGTGACTGACTACACCGCCGACAACGATTGGCTCAGCCATCAATACACTTCGATGCAAGGCGGCGGCGTTGCCGGTACTGCCACTCCTTACCTCGTTGGCTACTGGAACACTGCTGAAGAGACAAACCCAGCAAATCCGTCGTTGAAGATTTCGATGACTGCAGGCACTTCGTTCAGCATACAGTCGGCATACATCAACAACACTACCTATGCCTACTACACTATGCTTGAAGGAAGCGCATACTCTAAGGTGTTTGCATCTGGCGACTGGACAAAGGCTTCGTTCTATGGTGTAACAACCAACGGCACTGTCGTAGGTCCTGTAGACTACTATCTTGCCGACTACCGCGACGGCAAAACTTCATTAACTAAGGACTGGACACTCGTCGACCTTTCAGCACTCAATGCAAGCGGTGCGCTGAAATACGTCTACATCCAGATGGCGTCGAGCGACAGCGGACAATGGGGCATGAACGTTCCTGCCTACATCGCTCTCGACCGTGTGAAATTAACTCCCGAAGCATAGCCCTCTCAGGCTGGCTGCGGCTAAAAATACAGACAATGAAAGATACAGTAAAAAATCTTGAGGCCTTGCGCCAAGCCATGCGCAAGAGTCATGTCGATGCGGTGATTATCCCCGGCACCGACCCTCACCAAAGTGAATATACCAATGCGCACTGGAAACTGCGCGATTGGGTGACTGGCTTCACTGGCTCCAACGGCACGGCTGTTGTTACTCTCAACGCTGCCGGCCTTTGGACCGACTCGCGCTATTTCCTCCAGGCTGGAATCGAACTGGAAGGCTCGGGCGTGACAATGTACAAGGAGGACGGCGACAAGGACCTTACCACCACGGAATGGCTCGCTGAAAACCTTGAAGAAGGCAGCGTGCTTGGCGTAAACGGCAAACTTTTCTCCGTGGTGCAGGCTTCACATTTGGAGTCGTTCTGCGGCGAAAACGGATTCCGCTTTGCCACTGATTTCGACCCGTTCCCAGAAATCTACACCGACCGTCCGGAGTTGCCACTCGACAAGGTGTATGTCCACGAAGAGCAGTATGCTGGTGAAAGCACTCAAAGCAAAATCAAGCGAGTGCTCGACAAGGCTGCCGAACACGGCGCCGACGCTACGTTGCTCTCCGCTCTCGACGAGATTGCATGGACTCTCAATGTGCGCAGCGCCGACGTGGAGTACAACCCAGTGGTTATCTCTTATGCTTATCTTTCGGAAGAGGGAAGCGTGTTCTTTGTCGACGAGCGTAAGGTCGACGATGGCGTGCGCGACTATCTTGCTCAATGTGGCGTGAAGGTTGCTCCCTACGACAGCGTTGAGAAGTTCCTCGAGAAACTGAAGAATGCTACGGTGCTGCTCGACCCTAACAAGACAAGCGACACCATTGCTCGCAGCCTGCTCAACTGTGGCTCTGTCTTTGCGCAGTCGCCAGTGGCTATGCTCAAGGCTGTGAAAAACGAGGTGCAGATTGAAGGCACCCGCAAGGCTATGGAGCGCGACGGCGCAGCGTTGGTCAAATTGTTTATGTGGGTTGAAGAAAACGTTGCTTCGGGCAATGTGACTGAACTCGATGTGGCAAAGAAGGCCATCGAATTCCGTGCCGAGAGTCCACTCTACCGCGGCGAAAGTTTCGGCATGATTGCCGGCTACAACGAGCACGGCGCTATCGTGCACTACGAAGCCGACGAGCAGTCTGCATCCACTCTCCATCCGGAGGGTATGCTCCTCGTTGACACAGGTGCGCAGTATCTCGATGGCACAACCGACATCACCCGCACGGTGGCTCTCGGCGCGCCTACCGACGCTCAGCGCCACGACTACACTCTCGTGCTTAAAGGCCACATCGCTCTCGGCTCGATGATCTATCCTGCCGGAACGCGCGGCAGCCAACTTGACGCACTTGCCCGTCAGTTCCTTTGGAAAGAGTGTATGACCTATTGGCATGGCACAGGCCACGGCGTTGGCCATTTCCTTAACGTTCACGAGGGCCCGCAAAACTTCCGTCTCAATGAGAACCCGACCACACTCGTGGAGGGCATGATTACGTCCGACGAGCCAGGTCTCTACAAGACTGGAGAATACGGCATCCGCATCGAGAACCTCGTGTTGGCGCGCAACTACCGCCACACCGACGATTTCGGCGACTTCATGAACTTTGAGGTGCTTACGCTCTTCCCTTACGACAGCAAACTTATCGACCTGTCGCTGCTCTCCGACGAGGAAATTGCTTGGGTGAACCGCTACCACGACACCGTGCGCGAGCGTCTCACTCCATACCTCAACGATGCGCAGAAGGCATGGGTGGTTGAAAAGACTAAGAAACTCGACCGCCAGTCGAAAGTGTTCAACTATTAAGCGATTCGAGATATGGCATTGATAAAATCAGTCAGAGGGTTTACCCCTAAAATCGGCAAGGACTGCTTCCTCGCCGAGAACGCCACCATCGTGGGCGAGGTGACGATGGGCGACGAGTGCAGCATTTGGTTCAACACTGTGCTCCGAGGCGATGTCAACACCATCACCATCGGCGACCGCGTCAACATCCAGGACGGCTCGGTGCTCCACACGCTCTATCAGAAATCGGTCATCGAGATTGGCAATGACGTGTCGATAGGTCACAACGTAACCATCCACGGCGCCAAGGTCAACGACTATGCCCTGATCGGCATGGGCAGCATCCTCCTCGACGGTGTTGAGGTGGGCGAAGGCGCCATCGTGGCAGCCGGCAGTGTTGTGTCGCCAGGCACCAAAGTAGGAGCCCACGAACTCTGGATGGGCGTGCCAGCACGCTTCAAGAAGATGGTCGACCCCGCGCAGGCCAAGGAGATGAATGTCAAGATAGCCCACAACTATCTGATGTACTCCAAATGGTACGAAGAAGACAAATAATCCAGCCTCAAATACTTGTAAAAAAGATCCCGCCATCCGCGGGATCTTTTTTATGCATCTGATTTCCCGAAAATTTGTATCTTTGTATTCTGTTAAGATATTACACAAACTATACAAACCTATAACCTTGAAGATGAAATACTTTATCACTATTTTTATTGCGTGCCTATCATTGTGTATGCAAGCCGAGGAGGCTTTCAATATTGCTGACGACCTAAAGAAACTTGATTCGGTTGTGGCGCAGAAGCAGAAATACGACCAAATTAAGTTGAACGAGATAGCGCGCTTCAAACTGACCGAGGGCAACTATGTCACGCCGTTGGAAAGGTTTTCCTATGCCGAATCGCTCTATAGGGAATACTTGAAATGGAGTCCGGACTCGGCTCTTTGCTATGCCCAAGTGTGCAAGAAAATTGCTTGGGACAACGGGTGGGAGTCCCTCCACCAAAAATCGTGCATAAACGAGGCCTACGTCAAGGTGATTTGCGGCGAATTGCTTGAAGCGGACAAATTGATACACGAACTGAAGCCTATCACAGAGCAGAACGCGGAAAACAAGGTGCAGATGGGAATCCTGATGCTGGAGTTTGGCCTGCGGTCGAAGATGCGGGATTTGGACAACAAACTGACGAAGGGTGTTTTCGATATTTGGAACACCTACAACGTTTATGTGCCAGAAAGCAACTGGCGCCACGAATACTACAAGGTGATGCTTACACGCGATGCTGATGTGGAGGTGCTGAAAGCACAGTTGAAGCAGTGCAAGCAACCGTCGTTTGAGGCTGCTGCGGTTTCCATTGCTGTTGCAATGTTGTATTATCAGCAAAAGGACTTTAATGCCTACCACCATTATCTAATCCTTTCAGCCATCAACGATATCAAGTGCGCCAACAATGAGGCGTCTTCATTGATTTATATTGTCAATTCCCGAGGGCTTCACCTCAGCCAGAAGCAGACGTATTCCTATGCGATGGTGTGTGCCGAGAACGCAAAGTTTTTCAATGACCAGGGGCGAAGTCTGAGCATCGTGAAGGCATACGCGAACATAGCGCAGAAATACCGCGACAGTTGGCAGCGACGCACATATTTCCTATATGGCATTATCGGACTGCTATTGGCGGCGGTGACGGTGATTTGTTTGTTGGCGAGAAAACTGCACAGACGAGATAAGCGGCAGAAGACGCTACTTGAAGAGTTGGCGGTGAGCAACAAGTCGCTGGCAGAGATGATTGAAAAGGAGAAGGAGAGTCACGACAAACTGCAGGAAAGCAATCGGTTGTTGCATGGTGAGATCCACCTTCGCAACCAAAATTTCATCAGTGTGTATCAACTGATTAGCAAATACATCTCTGATGTGCAGGAGTTCAAGAAGAAGGTGTTCAATCTGGTTACGGCAGGTAAGTACGACAAGGCTCGTCAAGAACTGGGATCGAATGCGCATGCCGACAAGTATCTGAAGGAATTTTTTGAGCATTTCGACCAAGCCTTCCTATTGTCGCACCCCGACTTTGTGGAGCGCTTCAACGACCTTCTACGTCCCGAATGCCGCATCACCTTGCCCGCAGAAAAAACGCTAACGCCGGAGTTACGCATTTATGCTCTGGTGAGCATGGGCATAACTGACAGCGTTAGCATTGCGCAGTTCTTGCATTATTCTCCACAAACAGTCTACAATTACCGGTTGAAAATCCGTCGCAGTTCGCGCATTGAAGAACGCCTGTTTGCAGATACTGTGGCTAAATTGTATGCACAATAAAGATACCTATTGGAAACCAATTACACAAAAACCTAAAACCATATTGCTGATACCTTATTTGTGCTTTGCTTGAGAAAGTTGCAAGCGAGCATGCATGTCGGCAAACATCAAGCGCACGTCCAACTGTGTGTACACGCGGATGATGCGCCCATTGGGATTGGGCAGATAGTTGCCGTGGTCGTCGAGTTTCGGGCATGGAGTGGGTTGCCACTTGCTGCTCGACGGGTCGGCCTCAAAGCCGCTCTGCAATGATGTGAGCAGCACCAATGGCGAATCGCCGAGGATGTAGACGTCGCCCATCGGGATGCCAAACTTCTCGCACACGTTGATTGTGTTGTCGAGAGCATCGCTCAAATAAGCGCCCACCTTTCCGCAAGTCTTCACCTGTGTGTACATCTCAGCGGTGCTGTAGAGGCACTGGCGATAGGCGTCGCGTGGCACTTGCCACAAGCGCACGTCGCTCTTGTTGAACACCACCTGTCCGGCAGGGATGCAAAGGTTGAGGTTGTACTCCACTTGTGAATATCCTGGAGGAGGCACTGCACCGAAACTATATTCCTGGCCGCCAATCCACACGATTACGATGTTTTTGCTTATTGAAGGGTCGATGAGCAGCGCACTTGCCACATTGGTGAGCGCTGCGCCGCACTCCACGTAGAGAGGTTTCTCCGGGGTGCATTTCTTCGCTTCCGAGATGATGAGGCGTGCGCCTTCCGAGTCGGCAGGCTTGTCGGCCGATGTCATGGCTGTTTCGCTGCCTGGCACAACTGTGTACTTGCCTTCCATGCCCATAACCTTCAAGAGTGCATTTGCTTTCTCAACGGACTCTGTGGCCTGGTCGGTGCGCGAGGTGAATCCCGCATTGGCGCTGAGGTGGCCGCCCACGATGCCCACAATGTCGGTGGTGGGGGAGAGCACCTGCTGTGCCAGTGCAAACAATCCGTCAGGGTCACCGCAGAAGTCATTGTCGATTAGCACCTTTACTTTCTTCAACTGTGCGTTTGCCGAAAAGACAAGCACGAGAAGTGATAGTATGATTAAAATTCGTCTTTTCATTTTTGGAAAATTTCAGGGTAGTTAACGATAAAGTAAACAGGAGTGCAACTCCATGCGTGGCAGTAACTGTTGAGCAGAGTGTAGCCGTTGTAGGAAGAGAACAGTTGGTTCTCAGGAACGTAGTACTCCCAGAACGTGTCGGCGCCAAGACGAACCATGCCGCCCCAGTATTGCTCCACATATTGCTTAGCCTCCTGGTTCATGCCGCAGTCAATCATTGCTTGCACGAGGAAGTGGTTAGCGTATGGAGTGCCTGGCTTGATGGCGTTCTCGTTGGCCATAACGCTCTTGATGGCATTCTGCGCATCCTTGCCGCTGATGAGTCCGCCGAGGATAGCCCACGACGTGCCAGTGTAGGAGTTCTGCTTTTCAGCGCCGCTCACCACCTTCTTGCTGCTTGCGTCCCAGTAAGCCTTCTTGCCAGCCTTCTGCAATTGCTTGATGACGGAAGGATAGTCCTTCACGTCGTCGGTAGCACCGATGCGCTGAGCAATGTCGACAGCGTGCTTCATCGTGTAGGCGAGGAGACCTTGGATGGCAGCGTGGTTGTCGAGGGTCACAGGCGCCCAGTCGAAGAACACGACGGAAACCATCATGCCCGGATACTGGTAGCCGGTGTTTGAATACAGGTGGTTCTTGTCGATGGCCTGCGAAAGCACGGCATTGATTTGCGCCTTAGCCACTGGCCAGAGATCCTTGACGGTAGCCACGTCGCCCGTAGCCTTCAGATAGTCGTCGAGCGTGAGAACATACGAGAGGGCGTAGTCCACGAAGAATGTTTTCTGCGCATGTGGGGTAGGGTATTCAACCATGTTGGAATAGAGCAAACCGTTGTCGGGGTTGGCTAGCCCGGCCAAGAGGTAGAGGCAACGCTTAGTCACGTCGTACTGCTTGAACGATGCTGTGTTTGCCAATGCCTGAAGGTAGAGGTCGCCCATCCAGAGACGCTGGTCGCGTTTTGGCCCGTCTTCAAACACGCCTTGCATGCAGTCGCGGAGAGTGTTTTCCGACACGCGTGCAATGTCGCGGAAAATCTGCGGTGTGGTAGCCGCCAACTGTGCCTTCGACTCGCCCGCAGAGGTGGTTGCCTCAAAGGTGATGTTGTCGAAGCAGAAGTCGCTGTAGACGGATGTGCCTACGGCCTCAATCTTCATGTAGCGGGCTGTGATGCGGCGGTTAAACTGGAAATATCCGTCGTAACTAACGTCGCATGTGAAGTCCTGCAGCCAGCCGCGGCTGAGGCCGCCGGTGTAGGGCTCGATAGGGAGCGCAAGGTCGCTTGGCACTTCGCCAAACATCACCTTGAAGCGCAAAACGGCATCCTGCATTGAGCCGATGTCCTTGATTTTGAAGGACACATTGCCCACAAGATGTTCGCCGAAATCGACGATTACTTCTTTCTTTTGTTTGAATGATTTGCTGTAGAGATCCTCGATGTTGCCGCTCTTCACAGCCTTGTAGCCCTGAAAGGCGTTGTCGTCCTTGACGATTACAACCTCCTGCAATGGGTGATGGACTGTTTTGTGGATGACAGGCTTTGAGGCCTCAGCCTTCTGTAGCCAGCTTTGTTGCTGGGCTACAGAATAGCATTGGGCCGAAGCCGACAAACAATACAGCGACATCAGAGCCACCAATATTTGTCGAATTTTCATAACTATGAATGCTTATTTCCAGATAATTTTGTCAATAAATTGGTAGCGTTCCTCCATCTTCGGGTCTGCCTTGACGGTAGTCTTGTAGTCGAGTTGGAGAACAGGAGCAACCGCCTGTGTGTTGGTTGCTGGCCATTCGACCAAACCGAGGCCATTAGGGTTGCCGTTCTTCACGAAGTTAACGTAGTAACTTGAGAAGATGTCGGAAACAACATAGTCCTCAGGTTGCCAGTCGTAAACGCGGTTGGTAGGAAGAGTTGCCATAGCGTACTCAATGTCGGCTGAGTGCACGGCACCCTTGTCGAGAGGCTTGGCCTCTGCGTCCTTGGCATCCTGCACGCCGCCTGCGAGACCGGCCACTTTACCCTTGATTGCCATTGCTGGACGTGGGTGGCAGTAGCGGTAGCGGTATACGGGTTGTCCGCTGGTGAGTTTGTGCATGTTGCCCCATTTCCATGTGCCGAAGTCGATAAACATGTCGGAAGCCAAGTCGATGCCTGGACGGCCGTTTACGTCGGCGTCGGTGGTGAGACCATACAATTCAAGAACTTTGTCGACATTCTCTCCGAAAAGACCTTTGGCAGCCTCTTTTACATTTGCCACAGTGGCATCTTTACCGCGGAGCACGAATGCCGGAGTCATTTCTTGGTTGTTGCCGCCGATGAGCAAAGGCACCTTCGACTGTTCGCCCTTTGCGTAGGTGTCGACCGGTTGCTCGGTGAAGAAATAGTTGTCGATGTTGCTTGTAGGCATGCTTTTCACTGCGGCAAGTTTCATCAACTCGTCGGCAGGGATGGCACGGAGATCCTTAAGGTTTTTGCAACCCAACTTCTTTGCCATTTCTTCGCCAGCCTTTTCGGCTTCCTTGAGTGTGAGAATCTTGTTGAAGCCCATCATTGAGCCGCTGGATGCCATGGCCTGTGCAAACAAGTTCTTGCTTACAGGTGATGCCATAAGGGCGCATACCGAGATACTGCCTGCCGATTCGCCGCAGATGGTGATGCGGTCAGGGTCGCCGCCAAAGGCAGCGATGTTGTCCTTCACCCATTTGATGGCAGCCGCTTGGTCCATAAGACCGTAGTTGCCCGAGCCTTTATAGGTGGTTTCCTTCGAAAGTTGTGGGTGAGCGAAGAATCCGAAGATGCCTTCACGATAGTTGGCTGTGATTGAGATGATGCCCTTGCGAGCCATAGCGTCGCCGGCATAGCGTGGCTCGCTACCGCTACCACACATCCAGCCGCCGCCGTTGAAGTAGATCAACACTGGCAATTTCTCGTTCATAGTCTTCGATGGAGTCCAGATGTTGAGGTAAAGGCAGTCCTCGCTGTTTTCCTTAGTGCCAAACGCCATGTCGCCAAAGAGGTCTTCCTGCATTGGGTTAGGACCATATTGAGTGGCTTGGCGCACACCCTGCCAGTTTTCCACTGGTTGAGGTGCTTTCCACCGAAGGTCGCCAACAGGAGGCGCAGCGAAAGCCACACCTTTGAACACCTTGATGCCTGATTCATCGGTGCCTTCAATCACACCGTTTTGAGTCTTTACCTGAGGCCCGTTTTGGGCGAAGGTGGCTCCTGCCATGAGCATCAGAGCCAATGTAAAGAATATTTTTTTCATATCGTGGTTGTTTTAAGATAGATTAGAAGTTGATGCGAGCAGAGAACTCAACAGTGAACGGACGGATGTAGGAACCAGCCATGAGGTAGTTCTTGTAGGCTGATACGTCCTCAAGCAAGTCGGCTGCACCGATACTGCCTGAACATCCCTTCTGGTTGAGGAAGTTGATGAAACCTACTGAGAAGCCTACATACTTGTTCATGTTGTAGTCAACACCACCGAACGATTCCCAACGGCCGTTGAAGTAGAGCGAGTTGGTCTTGTTGATGTATTGCTTGCTCTGGTAACGGAAACTTGCCCAAATGCGGAATTTGTCGAACGAATAACTTGGGTCCAACTCAAGGATAATCTTGCTTACGCCAGTAGTGGTCTTGTCGTTGAAGTCGTAGGTCTTTGATGAGCCGTCGGCAAATTGAGCGTTGATTGTGAAGTTTTTGTATTTAGGATCCTGCAAAGTGAACAAGCAGTGGAAGTTGAAGCCCTTGAACGGAGTTACAACGATGTCGGTGGTCCATCCCATTGTCTTCACGTCGTTGGTGATAGGAATTGTAACGACATCGGAAGAGTTCTGAGGATTGGTGAACTGAGTGCGGCTCTTGTAGTTGCTCTGGCTGATGATTGACACCTGAGATACCAATTGCATCCAAGAAGTGTTCCAGAACACGCCGGCGCGGCCCAAGTGGATGTTCACGTCGTCGAGGATTGGAGTATAGGCACCCGCGAAATCCTGAGAGTTTGGATGCTGCATTGCGTAAACGTATTCAGCGAGTACGCCGAAGCCGTGGCAGATGGTGTAGCGGCCGTTGATTGTGGCTGCAGGGTTTACCCAATGCTTGCTGAAGTTGGTTACTTTACCTTTGTTTACGCTCCAGTCGATGGTTCTGAGGTTGGCTGGATTCTCTGCTTCAGTGTCGGTTGCGTTGGCATAAGCATAAGCGTTGCGGCCACCGATAGCGAGGTTTTCTGCACGTACGCCTGCCGACAACCACAAGCGGTTGTTAACCTGCCAGTCGTCAGAGAGATAGAGTGCGAATTTTGTCTCGTGAGAGTCGTAGTATTCAGCACCGGTGTTGGCTGCAAACTCCTGCGAGCCGTAGTGGTTGAGCCATACTGGGTTTTTCTCGATTGTGTGGGCATACACACCTGTGCTTGCCTGGATGCCCTGTTGGTTCCACCAAAGGTTTGTACCGATACGCCAACTGTGGGCTTCGTTCTTGCTCTTGCCTGTGAGTTCGGCAGTGGTGAGCCAGTCGCGCTCAAAACCTACGTCGCGGAGCAAGTAGCGGCTGTTGAAGTTGCCTGTGAAAGCATCGCCGGCTTTGTGGCCTTCGGTGTCGTAGGCATAGGTGTATTGGTCGGCCTCAGTAGCCACGCCCGTGCCGGCAAGGTTCATCATTGCGTAGTAAGCGTTGGCATAGTTGTACTTGGTAGTAACGTCGAGGTTCATGCCGTTGTTGAACGTGTAGTTGAAGTTGGCAGTCAAACTGTTGTTCAATGCGTGGCAACCGTCCTTACGGCTGATTGTCTTCTTCTGGCCTGTCATCACGTCGAGGTAGGTGAACTGACCATTGGCTGGAAGGAAGCCGTCGCGTCCGAGACGGAATCCGTCGAGTTCCTTCACGCTACCGTCGCCCACATAGATGAATGGACCGTAGGAGTCGCCGAGGTTCTTGTTGTAGGCATAGCGGTAGAACACGTTGAATTTGCCCTTGCCGTCGTTCCATACCTTAGAAACGCTTGCCTTGAAGATCTTCATGTCGTTGGCATACTGGATGTCGGCGAGTTTGTTGCTTCCCGGATCAAGGTTTACGTATGCACCCAAGGCGTATGACCATCCTTTTGCGATAGGACCGGCGATTGCCAGGTCGAAGCGCTGAAGGTTATAGATGTTGGTTTTATAGTTTACGTGGCCTTCAAATTTCTGTGCCTCTTTGCGAGTGTTTGAAAGCACTGCATAGTTCACTGCACCGTTCTTGATGGCGCTCTCGCCGAGCGACATCAGACCCATGCCGCCGTGAGCGGCTGTACCGGTCCAGTATTGGTAAGGCAAACATGGCCAAACGTTGTAGGAAACAGGGAGACCGTCCTCGTAGATTGTAGCCGAGAGGCTCGATGGCAAACCGATGGAGATTTGGCGAGGTTGGTTGTCGCTCGATGCGTTGAGCATCACGTTGCGGTTTTTCACCTGCTTGGTTTCAGGAACTGAGTCCTTTTGCACCTCTTCCTGTGCCAATGCGGCGGCAGGGGTGAGGAGCATTGTGCCCATTAGGAGTGGTAAGAAATGTTTTGCTTTCATACTAAATGTAGGTTTGTGTATATAATATAGACTTAGAATTGAGTTTCGGGATTTTTAGTAAATGGAAGAATTAAAGGGACATCGTTTAGGGAATGTCCCTTTAATTCGAGTGTTAGAGTTGTTGTTATTTCTGTTCTGGGAGTAATGATGGACGAACAACTTCAGTTACACGGCCAGTTTCTTGAACTGTGGCTGTGAGAGGCTTGAGGTCGGCTGCGTTTTGTGCCACCATTACGGTGTAGTTGCCTTCTTCAACCTGCCATCTGCTGTCCTTCTCGTTGAACGAAGCGAGTGTGTTGTAAGGAATAGTAACTGTTACTGTTTCGCTTTGGCCAGGAGCCAATTTCTGAGTTTTGGCGAAGCCTTTGAGTTCCTTGGCTGGCTTGTCCATATCCTTGCCAGGAGCGGCAACGTAGACTTGGACAACTTCCTTGCCGGCAACCTTGCCTGAGTTCTTTACCTCTACGGTTACTTTGATGTTGCCTTCAGCGTCGGTAGTTACTGACGGTTTGCCGTATTTGAACGATGTGTAGCTCAGACCATAGCCGAATGGGAAGGATACTGATACGTTCTTTGTGTCGTAGTAGCGGTAGCCCACGTAGATGCCGTCGTTGTATTCAGTGTAGTCGAAGTTCTTGCGTGCGCCTGTTGTGCGTACATCCGAGAAGCCTTCGAGAGCCTCTGTGAGTTGCTCGTCGGAGATTTCGTCAGGAGTAGGGAAGTCGGCCTTCGATGGAACATCGTTGTAACTTACTGGCCATGTCATTGGCAGACGTCCTGATGGCGATTCCTTACCGATGAGGATGTCGGCAACTGAGTTACCGCCTTCCTGGCCAGGTAGCCATGCTGTGAGCACTGCGTCAGGAGCGCTAATCCAGCTCTTTGTCTCGATTACGCCGCAAACATTGAGGATTACAACCACCTTCTTGCCTGCTTTGTGGAATGCTGCCGAAACGTCGGCAACCATCTTCTTTTCAGCGTCGGTGAGGTTGAAGTTGTCGGAGATGTAGCGGTCTGCAAACTCGCCTGAAGTCTTGCCGATGGTGATGATAGCCACGTCGTTGTTCTTTACAGCCGACTGGAGGTCGGAAGCGGAGATTGACATCTCTGGAACGAGGTGCTTAGGCAAGAATGCTGCAAACTTGCTCTTCGATACTGGGAGTTTTGTCTTTGCTTCAGGTATATACTTCTCATAAGATGCCTGAAGGTTGCCGTCGATGCTGAAGCCTGCGTTCTTCAAACCGTCGATAAGGCTGACAACGTATGCGTGGTTAACGTCGCCCGAGCCAGTACCACCTGCGATGAAGTCGTAGGAAGTGCGGCCGAACACAGCTACTTTTTTCACCTTGTTGGTGTTGAGAGGCAAAGTGTTCTTGATGTTTTTCAACAATACCATACCTTCGAGGGCTGCTTCGCGGGTAACCACGGCGTGAGCCTTGAGGTCAGGGTTGTTGTCGGCCACATAACCTTTGTAGCGCGGAGTGAGGAGGATGTATTGGAGGATGTGTTCAACGTTGCGGTCAATGATTTCCATTGAGAGGTTGCCGTTGAGCACTGCTTTCTTGATTTGCTCGCGCTGGGACAGTTTGCCAGGCATCAAGAGGTCGTTGCCTGCTTCCATCTGTGCCACAGCGTTTTGGCCGCCGTACCAGTCGGTCATCACCATGCCCTTGAAGCCCCATTCGTGGCGAAGGATTTCAGTGACGAGGTCGCAGCGCTCGCTTGCCATTGTGCCGTTAATCTTGTTGTAGGAAGTCATGATGGTCCATGGCTGTGATTCCTTTACGATGATTTCAAACGGTTTGAGGTAGATTTCTCGGAATGTGCGCGGAGTGCCAATCACGTTGTTGCTTGTGCGGTTAGTTTCTTGGTTGTTGAGTGCAAAGTGCTTGAGCGAAGTGCCCACGCCGTTGCTCTGCACACCTTTTACCATAGAAGCGCAAATCTTTCCTGCCAACAGAGGGTCTTCTGAGTAGTATTCGAAGTTACGTCCGTTGAGCGGGTTGCGGTGAATGTTGGTTGCTGGTGCGAGAAGCACGTCAACGCCGTAGTGTTTCACCTCATCGCCCATTGCAGCACCGATGCTATAAACCAAGTCGGTGTTCCAAGTGGAACTCATCACTGTTTCAATAGGGAAGTGGGTGCAATAGAATGTTTGGCTTGTGCCTTTTCTTGTAGGTGAGATACGAAGTCCGGCAGGACCATCGGCTACAACAGTGGCAGGGATGCCGAGGCGCTCAACGCCGTTGAGTTGGCCTGCTGCGCCAGGCACGAGTTCTGCAGAGTTGCCGATAGTGGCTGCGGCATTGGTCTTCTCTTTGCCAGTCGATCCGATGAGCACGTCGAGTTTCTCATCAAGAGTCATTGCGTTAATTACGTTGGGAATTGGGTCAACACCAAAACGCGGTGTTTTTTGCGCTACGCCCTGCATACACATAGTAGCCAGGCAAGCTGACAATAAAGTAAGTTTTAACTTCATTGGTAGTGAAAAATTTTAAGTTTAGGTTTGTGACGCAAAATTAATTCGTGAAATCTGCGACTGTGAAATGAGGTAATAGCGAAAGTAACTACGATGGGAAATAGAAACATTGATATACAGCGGAATATATATTTGCTTACTTTCGAAAAAGTAAACTTTCCAGCCACTCTTTGTAAGGGGTTGTTGTGGGGTTTTTCAACATCAGGGCTTTTGAATGTAGGCGAAATAATCTATATTTGCGGGGTATAAAAAAACAGTACGATTATGGGATATCTGGTTTATTGCCCAACGTGTGGCGGAAAGATGAGCGACAATGCCAAGTCATGTCCTCACTGCGGTGAAACCGACTTCTTTGAGTTGCGGCCTGCTGGGCTGGCTGTGGAATGCACGTGCCCCAAGTGCAACGGCAAGAAATTCAGTTACCGCTACAAGTTCTACGGGCATTCCTATAATCCCAACCTTCCGCTTGCTAAGAACGAGTTTGCGTTGAAGTTGGACGAACTGAAGGGCGGATATGCCACATTCAAGATGCAGCAGGCGGAGCCCACGAGGGCGCAGTTGCAATCGTTCATCAAACTGCGCTCCTATCGCTTTAAGGTGAACGGTCTTGAGGACTACGAACTCGAGGTGGGGCGCTTCAACTGCTACTGGTGTGGTGGCAAGGGTATAGTTCAGGAGCGCGGCAACCAGTGGGTAGACATGCGCAAGCCTGTTGAGTAGAGGCGGCAACAATTTTAAGGTATAAATAAAAGACATAAAAAAGGCGGCTCCCGAAGGAGTCGCCTTTAGCGTTTGTGTCGTCGGTGACGATTAGAGGTTTGCTACGTTGTAGTTTGCAAACTCTTTGTCGACAGCGGCGCGCTCTTTGATTGAAGAGTCGAGGGCAGCAGCCTTGCGGAGGTTTGCATAAACGCCTTGCTCGTTGTTAGTGCGTGCTGCAACAACTGCGAGCATGTAGTAAGTAGTAGCGTTAGGCGATTTCACAGCCTCGAGAGTGCTTTGAGCCTTGCTGTAGTCCTTAGTAAGGATTTGAGCGAGGGCAGCGTTGTTAGTCTTGCTGTCGCCGAATGCCTTCACTGCAGTCTGGTAGTCACCCTGACGGAGGTAGTAAACACCTGTTGCGTCGTTGATGCCTTCTGCGTTTGAAGCGCTACCGAATGCCTCGCGAGCACCGTCGTAGTCCTTGTTGAGCAACTTGATGAGGCCGAGGTTCATCTTAGCTTCGTCGCTGTTAGGATTGAGGGAAGCAGCCTTCTCGAAGTTGCTTTGTGCTGCGCTGTAGTCACCGTTCACGTATTGAGTCATACCGAGGTTGTTGTATCCGCGGTAGTCTTCTGGATATTGCTTTGTGCAAGTCTTGTAGATGTCAGCCTTCTCCTTGTTGTCGTCGGTAAGAGTAGCAGCGTAGAGGAGTTCGTCTACAGAGAGTTTAGAAGGATCTTCCTTGTATTGAGCCTTGATTTCGTCATCGCTGCGGCCGATAGTGTTGATCGATGCAGAGATGCGAGAGTAGCGGAGTTGAGGAAGGATTTCCTTAGCCAACTGATCGAATACTGAAGAAAGGTTGCGGATTTCTGATTCGCGCTGTTCTGGGTCTTTGTACATTGAAAGAACGCTGAGGATGAGGTCCTTGTCTTGGATGTTGCTCTCAGAAACGAGTTTCTGGAAGCCTTCCCAGTCTTGTGCTGTAAATTCAGATGTGATGTCGCCGTAGTTGCTTACGTTGCCTTTCTTGAAGTTCTTCTTCAAGTAGTCAACAGTTGCTTGCTCGCGGTTTTCAGAAAGTTTGCTGTTGAGCTTCACACCACCATCAGGAGATGCGAAAGAAGAAACGTGGATGCCTTCCACTTCCTTGTTGTCGGCCTTTGTAGCGTCGGCAACCGTTTCGTTGAAGTTACCTACGCTTGTGCCCTTCTTGAGTTCAGAAGCGCGCACGTTGGCTTGGTTGATAAGGAACATGAGGTCTGCGTCGCAAATCTCGTTGATTACGCGTTGGTATTTGTCGGCTGCCGACGATGGAGTAACTGTCGAAGCGTCTGCCAAGCTTGAAGTGGCAACTACGCCTTCGCCAACCTTCACTGCTGGGAGAGTGTAGGTCTTCTTGCCTTGAACCACGTTGAAGTCAAGGTAGAGGTCGCTCTTCATCATCTCTGGAGTGTAGGCAAAGTTTACAGGGATAGAAACTGTGCCGCCGTTGTCGTAGCTGATAACAGGGTTGTTGCCGTTAACCTTTTCACCTTGGAATGTGTAGGCCTGAGAAGCAGTCTTCTGGTCATCGCCATAGGCAAGGTAAGGAGTGACTGTAACCACTGCATTCTTCTTGAAGAATTTTTGTGGCACGTTAGCTGTCACTGTTCCAGGAACATTGTCGCCCACGAGTTCGAGTGGGTTAGGGGTTGTTGTGAAATGCTCGGCTGCGAAGTCTTGCATTTTCTTGTTACATCCAGTCAATGCTACCGCACCGACCAATGCATACAAACTAATTTTCTTGTTCATAGTTATAAGATGATTTTGAATTGGAAATTCTATTGTGCAAATATACAAGAGTTTTTTGATTGAATATTAATTTTAAGAAAAAATAGTCGGTCTTTTATACATTATTTATTGAAAATTAATTACGACGTGGTCGCCACGGCGCTCGCACATCTCTTTTTTGCGCGAAAAAGG
>CAVEIP010000001.1:17589-31517 GCA_963615935.1 [Ruminococcus] lactaris
ATCAACAACGACAAGGCGATGCGTCTGCTCCAAGAAGCCCATCGCCAATGGGAGCGGCTCAGCGCGCTCCGACAGAAGCGCGAGCGCAACAAGTGCTACACCTACGGCAATCAGTGGTGCGACTTTATGACCGATGAGCATGGCCGCCAAATTTCCGAACGTGATTATTTGCGCGAGTCGGGCAAGGAACCTCTGTCCAACAATCTTATCCGCCAATTGGTCAAGAGTGTAGTGGGGCGCTTCCGTAACACTCTCAACGACGGCGACAACCCCCCGGTGCCGTTTCTCCGCGAACTCGACAGCCGCCTGATGGAGGAGTTTCTCATTTCTGGCTGCTGCTTCCAGCGCATCGACTTTGACGGCGGCAACGGCATCGAGGTGGACAATGTGTCGCCGGCGAGGATGTTTTTCCGTGGCGGCGACGACCCTCGGTGTGAGGACTTCGATATCATCGGCCAACTCCACGACCTGCCGCTGCAGGACCTCGTGGAGCGGCTCTGCGACGGCAGCCGCCTGCGCGCGCTCGACATCTGCCGACACTATCAGCAACCTGCCGACACCCTTGCCCCGTCGGCGCCCGACTTCTTTCTCCCGACCGTGCCGGGGCGTGTGCGAGTCATCGAGTTGTGGCGCCGCGAGAGTCGTGAGGGTTACGATTGTCACAATCCCGCCACTGGCGAATGGTACTTCGAGCCGGGCGCCCCGACGGAAGATGTTATCGACGGAGTGGAGCGCCGCTGGGTGCTGCGCCATGTGTGGCGATGCTATTGGCTGAGCCCCGACGGCGCAGTGTTGAGCCAGTACGACAGCCCGTATGCCCATGGCAGTCACCCGTTTGCAGTGAAACTCTATCCGCTCACCGACGGTGAAGTGCATTCGATGGTGGAGGACGTGATTGACCAGCAGAAATATGTGAACCGCCTCATCACGCTCGTGGACCACGTGATGGGCGCTAGCGCAAAGGGTGTGCTCCTCTATCCCGACAACATTCTCCCCGAGGGCTATTCTTGGCAGGACCTCCGCTATGCGTGGGCAAAACCCAACGGCATCGTGCCCTATCATCCGCGTGGAGGCAACGACCGTCCGGAGCAGATAAGCGGCAATGCTACTAATATCGGTGCTTATGAGATGGTAAACCTGCAAATGCGCCTCTTTGAGCAGATTAGTGGCGTGAGCGGAGCCTTGCAGGGACAGGCTGTCGACGCCTCTACGGGTGCGCAACTCTACGAGAGTCAAGTGGCGAATTCCTCCATCGCGCTGAGCGACATTTTCGACACATTCAACGCTTTCCGCAACAGCCGCAACCAAAAAATTTCGGCATTGCAAAGCATGCAAAAAAAATTATAGAATAATTTCCATATTCAACCAATTCAAAGTAACTTTGCACGGGGAACTACACCCCGTGCAATTTTGTTTAATAACTATAAACTTAATTAATAACTAAATTTTCAGAACTACTATGTGGTTAACAAATTCATCCTTAGGAAGAAAAGTGGTTATGTCAGTAACCGGTCTTTTCCTGCTCCTATTTGTAACCTTTCACGTATTAATGAACACGGTAGCCCTGATATCTCCAGAGGGATACAACTTGATCTGTGAGTTCTTGGGTGCTAACTGGTATGCATTGGTTGCTACGGTAATCCTTGCTGCCGGATTCATTGTACACATTATCTACGCTTTCTGGCTCACAGTGCAGAACCGCAAGGCGCGCGGCAACGACCGCTACGCTGTGACTTCGAAGCCTAAGAGCGTTGAGTGGGCATCACAGAACATGCTCGTGCTCGGCATCGTTGTCGTTGCGTTCTTGGTTGTACACTTCGTGCAATTCTGGGCAAAGATGCAACTTGTTGAGTTGTGCCATCAGATGGGCTGCGGCAACAGCAGCGCAGTGATTTTCGCTGCCGACGGTATGCATCACATCAAGGCAGCCTTCGGTTGTCTGTGGACTCTCCCTGTTTATGTAATCGGTCTCGTGGCACTCTGGTTCCACATGACTCACGGATTCTGGAGCGCATTCCAGTCGCTCGGCGCAAGCAACAGCATCTGGATTCCTCGCTTCAAAACTCTCGGCAACTGGTGGGCTACTATCGTGGTTGGCCTCTTCATCATCCAAGCCGTAGTATTTACAGTTAAGTTTGCTCTTTAATCACTTCAAACTAATTGAGACATGTCAGAAAAAATTATCGACAGCACAAGCATAATGAGTCAATACGCCGTTTATTCGGACGAGAAAGTTGACTCAAAAATCCCTGAGGGACCGGTAGCCGAGAAGTGGACTAACTACAAGGCTCACCAGAAACTCGTCAACCCAGCCAACAAGCGCCACCTCGACATCATCGTCGTTGGTACTGGTCTTGCCGGCGCTTCGGCAGCGTCAACACTCGGCGAAATGGGCTTCAACGTGTTGAACTTCTGTATCCAGGACTCTCCACGCCGCGCTCACTCTATCGCCGCTCAAGGTGGTATCAACGCAGCCAAAAACTATCAGAACGACGGCGACTCTATCTATCGCTTGTTCTACGACACTGTGAAGGGTGGTGACTTCCGCTCTCGCGAGTCAAACGTTTACCGTTTGGCTGAGGTGTCAAACAACATCATCGACCAGTGTGTGGCTCAGGGCGTGCCTTTCGCACGTGAATACGGAGGCCTCCTCGCCAACCGTTCATTCGGTGGCGCTCAGGTGTCGCGTACATTCTACGCTAAGGGTCAGACAGGTCAACAACTTCTCCTCGGCGCTTACTCTTCTCTCAACCGCCAAATCAAGAAAGGCACAGTGAAGAGCTACGTTCGCCGCGAGATGCTCGACCTCGTAATGGTCGACGGCCGTGCACGCGGTATCATCGTGCGCAACCTTATCACTGGCGAAATTGAGCGCTACGCTGCTCACGCAGTTGTTGTGGCTACCGGTGGCTATGGCCGTGTGTTCTTCCTTTCTACCAACGCTATGGGCTGCAACGGCTCTGTTGCCGTTCAGTGCTACAAGCACGGTGCTTACCTTTCAAACCTCTGCTTCACTCAGATTCACCCTACATGTATTCCTAAGCACGGTGAGAACCAGTCTAAACTTACTCTTATGTCTGAGTCTCTCCGTAACGACGGCCGCATCTGGGTGCCTAAGAAGAAAGAAGATGCAGAGGCTATCCGCGCTGGCAAACTCAAACCAACCGAAATCGCTGAGGACGACCGCGACTATTACTTGGAGCGCCGCTACCCTGCATTCGGTAACCTCTGTCCTCGCGACATCGCCAGCCGTGCTGCCAAGGAGCGTTGCGACGCTGGCTTCGGCGTAGGTACTGGCAACGCTGTTTATCTGGACTTCTCCGACGCCATCAACCGTCTTGGTGAGGACGTCATCGCTGCCCGCTACGGCAACTTGTTCCAGATGTATGAAATGATTACCGACGATAATCCATACAAGACTCCAATGATGATCTTCCCGGCTTCTCACTACACTATGGGTGGTATCTGGGTTGACTACGAACTCCAGACTTCTGTCAAGGGCTTGTTTGCTATCGGTGAGGCTAACTTCTCCGACCACGGCGGTAACCGCCTCGGCGCTTCTGCGTTGATGCAAGGTTTGGCCGATGGCTACTTCGTTTTGCCTTACACTATGCAAAACTACCTCTCTGACCAAATCAAGGTTAAGCATCCTTCAATCGATGCTCCTGAGTTTGTTGAGGCTGAGAAGAAGGTTCGCGCTCGCATCGACCGCTTGATGAACATTAAGGGTAAGCGTTCTGCCGACTCTATCCACAAGGAACTCGGTCTTATCATGTGGAACCTCGTTGGTATGGGTCGTACCGCAGAAGGCCTTATCAAGGCTATCGAGCAAATCGATACCCTCAAGAAGGAATTCGACACTAACCTCTTCGTTCCAGGCGAAGCCAACACCCTCAACACTGAGCTCGAGAAGGCTCTCCGCCTTGAGGACTTCTTCACCATCGGCCGCTTGATGGCTATCGACGCTCTCCACCGCAACGAATCGTGTGGCGCTCACTTCCGTGAGGAGTATCAGACAGCCGACGGCGAGGCACAACGCCGCGACGACCAGTACATGTATGTAAGCTGCTGGAAGTATGCTGGCGAAGGCGAAAAGCCAGTGCTCCTCAAAGAGCCGCTTAACTACGAGGCTATCAAGGTTCAAACCCGTAACTACAAGTCATAACAACCCGCCTTTAGGCATAAAAATTTTAGCTAATTATGGAAGAAACAATTAACATAAAGTTAAAAATCTGGCGTCAACGCGGTCCTAAAGAGCCGGGTAATTTCGTCGATTATTCACTTGACAACGTGCCGACCAACATCAGCTTCCTTGAGATGCTCGACATGCTCAATGAGCAACTCGTAGAGCAAGGCGAGGAGCCAGTGGTGTTCGACAACGACTGCCGCGAAGGTATCTGCGGTATGTGCTCGCTCTACATCAACGGTAACCCTCACGGTCCTGTTGGTGCCATCACTACTTGCCAGCTCCACATGCGCAAGTTCAACGACGGCGACACTATCACTATCGAGCCTTGGCGCTCTCACGCATTCCCTGTAATCCGCGACCTTATGGTTGACCGCTCGGCTTACGACAAAATCCAGCAAGCAGGTGGCTACGTGTCGTTCAACACAGGTGGTGCAGGCGATGCCAACGCAATTCCTATCTCTAAGGAGGCTGCCGACGAGGCTATGGACTCTGCTACTTGTATCGGTTGTGGCGCTTGTGCTGCAGCCTGCAAGAACGGTTCTGCAATGCTCTTCGTAGCAGCCAAAGTGAGCCAGTTCGCATTGCTCCCACAGGGTAAGGTTGAAGCAGCACGCCGCGTACGCGCAATGGTTAGCAAGATGGACGAACTCGGATTCGGTAACTGTACCAACACTGGTGCTTGTGCCGCACAATGTCCGAAAAACATCTCGCTCAGCAACATCGCACGCATGAACCGCGAGTACCTGAAGATGAAGTTTAAAGACTAATCTACCAGAATAATTTATTGTTGTAAGAGGGTGAATCCGCCAGGGTTCGCCCTCTTTTTTTGCTCCCTGTGGCACTGGCATCGCCTGGCGCAGCCATCTTGGTGTTGGCTAATGCTGGCGGTGTTCCCACGGGACGCACTTCGCCTGCTGATTGCCTTCCTGCCACGGAGAACCGCTGCCGTCTCCTTGGCGAGGAGATATGCTGCCCTGATTGGTTTGGATTGGAGAGGTGCGGCGAGGGGAGAGCGCGCCGTAGGTGCGCCGTATTGATTCACCCCACATTTCACATCACACGTTCCATACACCTTCCCTCCTAAAATCGAGCGAAGAAAAATTGAAAAATATGTTGCAGAACATAAGAATTTGTTACCCATTCTGCAAAATGTTGCATACATTTGCAATGTCCTTCCTACCAACGGGCATCATGAAAAAGTTGTTGCATTTTTCTCCTTTTATAAGGTCTTTTAGCGAAATTGTAAGAAAACGGAATTATAATAGGTTCACTTAAAATTTATATTGTCTATGAAAAAAATTTCACTCTTTTTATTGTGCGCTTTTTGCGCAATTGTGGCTAACGCTGCAGGTTCTGGTATTTTCATCCGTGGTGGTCTCAACAGTTGGGCTGCTGATGCAAACTGGGAATTCCAGACTACCGATGTGACAGGTATCTACACCCTTGAAAACAAGACAGTGTTTGGCTCGTTCAAGGTGGCCGACGCTAACTGGTCAACAATCAACTACGGTGCTTCGAGCATCGATGCTCCTGCTCTCGGCACTCCTTACGTGCTTGCTCCAGGTTCAAACACCAACATCGACCTCGGCACAAAGACTTATGTCTGCACAAAAATCACTTTGACAATCTCTGGCGACAATGCAACTATCCTTTTCGAAGGTAGCGAGCAGGCTGAAACAGAAACTACCGAAGTGTATGTTATTGGTAACAACAATAACTGGAACTTCACCGACGACTCTGGTAAACTTTCTGCCACTGGCAACGAAAACGAGTTTGCTGGCGACGTTACATTCCCAGACTCTGGCGACGGTCTTGCTTACTGGCGTATCTATGAGAAACTCGGTGGCGTAGGCTCTTGGGGCTTCACCGACAACACTACTGAAAGCACTCTCGAAGGCGTGTTTACTAAGGGTGTTGAAGGCTGCTGCACAACCGCTCCTGGCGAATACACTGTTACATTCAACCTCGCAACTGGCGCATTCAAGTTGGTTGAAAAAGGCGGTAGCGTCGACACTATCGAAGCCAGCGCAACAATTGCTGCCAATGCAGGCGAAATCGTTGTCAATGGCGCAAACAGCGTGGCTGTCTACACTGTAGGCGGTGCGCTCATTAGCACCGATGCCCGCACTCAGGTGGCTAAAGGTCTCTACATCGTGCGCGCCGACAACCAAGTGAAAAAAGTTATCGTAAAATAAGCAAATTTTCATCTATTAAATTGGCGCATCAATGCCTTAAATGATGCGCCAATTTCTTACCTTAAAAACCTATAAAAACTTACAATCATGAAAAAGTTGTTATTAACTTTATCATTGGCGCTGATTGCCATATTGGCCAACGCTAAATCCACCGTTTATCTTCGTGTAGACGGCTCTACTGTTACTGCCTTAGGCACGTGGAATGTGTATTATTGGGGCGGGGCAACTTCAACCTGGCCTGGAAGCCAGATGGCTCTGATTACTGACAACGCTGATGACGGTTACCAATATTTCTCTTTAGAGATTAACACCGACGAAACCTACAACATTATCTTCACCCGATATAGTGGTTCTTGGCAGACTAGTGATATTACAGGCTTGAAAGGCGATGTGGCATACAGCCTTAATGACAAAAGTTATACAAAACTCGATGCCGTGCCTACATGGACACCAGATTCTGAAGATGGAGAAGATGAGTCGACCATTTACCTTCAGGTGGATGGCACTTATACGACTTCCTCTACTGCTCCCTACCTCTATGCGTGGACGCAGGACGGTAACACTAAACTCCTTGGCGAATGGCCTGGCACAGCGATGACTCTGATTGACGATGTCGCAGTTGATGGCAAACAATATTATTCACTCTCAGTTGCCAATGGAAAGGCGAAATTCTTAGCCATCTTTAATCAGGGTAGCGGAAAACCTCAAACTGACAACATTCCTGGTTTGAATGAAAGCAGTGCATTTAAGTTGACAGGGAAAAGCGTGAATAATCTCTCCTACGAAAAACTATCAACCTTGCCTGTTTGGCTGAAAATCACAGCGGCTGGCGAGTCGACTCCAGCGTGGAGCAACAAAGCGTTTGGCATCTTGTCCGACAAAGAGAAGAATGCCTACAAGGTTCAGTTGTCTGACGATATTATAGACCTTGAAAGCGGCTTCGTCGTTGAGTATAACGGCACAAAATTCTCTACAGGCGGTGCTTTGAGCCTTGGAAAATGGGATGAGTTGTTGGAAAGCGATACAGCAATGACCATCGACTCAGGCTCGAACGAAGAAATATACTTGTATGTTAAGGTCGAAGATGGCACGCCAATGATTAAATTCTTGGGCACTGATGAAACTTCAGGCGTCGACACTGTTGAAGCCAGCGCAACAATCGCTGCCAACGCAGGCGAAATCGTTGTTAACGGTGCAAAGAAAGTGGCAGTCTACACAGTAGGCGGTGCCCTCATCAGCACCGATGCCCGCACTAAGGTGGCTCGTGGCCTCTACATCGTGCGCGCCGACAACCAAGTGAAGAAAGTAGTTGTAAAATAATCGTAGATATTTTTTCGTAAAAAAGAAAGTCCGCCAGCAACCCGCCGGCGGACTTTCTTTTTGTGGTCGGATTTTGCTAATTGACGTTAAATAGTTACCTTTGCAACCAGTATAACTAATCGTAATAATTTTGGACTTAGACCCTTACCCGAGTGTTTTGAGCATCATAGTCGGCCAGATGGCCGACAGTGCCGAATGGATTGGTTTCAACGCCCCGACTGCGGGCAGCGTAATTGCCCTCTTGGTGGCATGCGTAGCGTTGGCTGTGTCGGCATTTGTTTCAGGCTCAGAAACAGCATTTTTCTCACTATCACAAACCGATATCGACGATATCGACAACGACGACAAGCGCTCTGCCATTGAGCGGCTACTCAAGGAACCGGAGCATCTGCTTGCCACAATCCTTGTAACCAACAACTTCGTGAACGTGTCGATTGTGCTTCTGCTCAACTTCGCCCTCACGCAGATTCTTGAAATCAGCAATGCCGTGGTCGACTTCATCATCCAGTCGGTGCTGCTCACGTTTATCCTCCTCCTTTTTGGCGAAATTTTGCCTAAACTCTATAGCAACGGCCACAAGCAGCGCTGGGCTGTGTTTGCCGTGGGCGGACTCACCGTGTTGTCGCGTGTGCTGCGCCCATTAACGTCGCTGATGACCCGCGGCACGGTTATCGTAAACAAGATGGTGGCGAAGCGCAAGGAGGAACTCTCGCTCGACGACCTCTCGCACGCACTCGAAATCACCGACGTAGAGGAGCAGAAGGACAAGAGTATGCTCGAAGAGATCCTCAAGTTTGGCGGCAAGACGGTGAGTGACGTGATGACACCGCGTATCGACATGACTTGCATCGATTGGGACACCACCTTCGACCAACTCCTCGCCGAGGTGCGCGAGTCGGGCTATTCGCGCATGCCCGTCTACGTGGACAATCAGGACAACATCAAGGGCATTATCTACGCCAAGGACCTCCTGCCGTTTATCGGCAAGAAGGACAGCGCCTTCAAGTGGCAGTCGCTCCTGCGCGATGCCTTCTTCGTGCCTGAAAATCGTATGATCGACGACATCCTCGACGATTTCCAGAAGAAGAAGATGCACATGGCCATAGTGATTGACGAATACGGTGGCACTCAGGGCCTCGTTACCCTTGAGGACGTGCTCGAGGAGATAGTGGGCGAAATCAACGACGAGTACGACGACGACGAGACCACCTACAAGCGCCTTGCCCAGGACATCTACGAATTTGAGGGCAAGACCCAACTCAACGACTTCTACCGCATCACCGGACTCGACGACGACGAATTTGCCGACGTCGACGAGGATGCCGAGACCATAGCCGGACTCCTGCTCAACATTAAGCAGGACTTCCCGAAAGAAAACGAACTGATAGAGTATCGCCGCTGCCGCTTCCGCGTCATCGCAGTGGATCGTCACCGCATCGAAAAGGTGAAGGTGAAGATACTCCCCAAAAACGACACTACGAAGGAATGAGAATTCACCGCAGCACAGTAGGCGATGTGGAAATCGCTGAGGTTGAGATACCAGAACTTACCGATGTCGACTCCCATAGCGACGATTTCGGTATGCATCGTTTTACCGAGGGCGTGCGCTCCGCACGGCGCCGCTCGGAGATTATCGTCACCCGGCTGCTTGTCCACGAACTCTTCGGCGACGATGCCGTCCTCTGCCACGAGCCTTCAGGCGCTCCGTTTGTGGAGCGCAACGGGCAGCGCGTGGAGATGGCATTCAGTCTGTCGCACTGTCGCGGATGGGTGGTGATGGCGTGGTCGGAAGCCGACAGCCGTGTGGGCGTCGACGTCGAACTTGTCGACCCGCGGGTTGCGCGCGTGAAGGAGCGTGTGCTCAACGCCGACGAACTGCGCTTCGTTGGCTCGTCGTTGTGGAAAGCCACCGTGGCATGGACCGCCAAGGAAGCGTTGTTCAAGTGCATCGAAGAAGAGGGCGTCGACTTCCAGCGTGACCTCAGCCTCGACCTCCACTCCCTGCTCGACGGCGCACCCAAGTCGCGCTATTTCGCCGAGGCTTACTCCCGCCGCTACGACATGCATACCTTCGCCTCAGGAAACAGAATTTTAACAGTAACATCAAGTAAATAATGAAGATAAGCAACATCCTTATGCTTGCCGCCGCAATGACGGCAGGCGTCAATGCCGCCGATGCCTGCACCAACCTCATCGCGGGCAAGAATGCTACTACCGACGGCTCTACACTGGTGACCTACAATGCCGACTCCTATGTGCTCTACGGCGAACTCTATCACACTGAGGCTGCCGACCATGCCAAAGGGGAGATGCTCGACATCACCGAGTGGGACACCTACAAGCATCTCGGACAGATTGAGCAGGTGGCTCACACCTATGCCACTGTGGGCAATATGAACGAGCATCAACTCACCATCACTGAGACCACCTTCGAGGCGCGTCCGGAACTGATGGACACAACGGCCGTGATGGACTATGGGTCGCTTATCTACGTAACCCTCCAGCGTGCGCGCACCGCCCGCGAAGCCATCAAGGTGATGACATCCCTGGTGGAGCGCTACGGCTACTATAGCGGCGGCGAGTCGTTCTCCATCGGCGACCCCAACGAGGTGTGGGTGCTCGAGATGGTGTCGAAGGGTATGGTGGAGAAAGGTGCGGTGTGGGTTGCAGTGCGCATCCCCGACGACTGCATCAGCGGCCATGCTAATCAGTCGCGCATACGCCAGATTCCGTTTGCCGACAAGCAGAACTGCATGTACTCTAAGGACGTTGTGAAATTCGCGCGCCGCATGGGTTGGTTTAAGGGTAAGGATCAGGACTTCAGTTTCTCCGACACCTATGCCGTGGCTGACTATTTGGCCTACCGCGGATGCGACGGCCGCGTGTGGGCTTATTTCAACCGCTTTGCAAGCGGCATGGACAAATACCTGCCATTCATCATGGAGATGAAGGGCGAGGCGATGCCGCTCTATGTGAAGCCCGACAAGAAACTTAGTGTGCGCGACATGCAAGAGATGATGCGCGACCACTTCGACGGCACTCCGATGGACATGCGCAAAGAACCGGGCGCCGGCGATTGGGATTCGCCTGTGCGCTACGCTCCTCTGATTTGGACTCGCGACTCTGTGGAGTATTTCCACGAACGCCCTATAGCCACCCAGCAGACTGGCTTCACCCTCGTGGCGCAGATGCGCTCGTGGCTGCCCGATGCCATCGGCGGCATCCTGTGGTTTGGTGTCGACGACTCGTCGCTCAGTGTCTACAACCCGATGTACTGCTGCCTCACCCGTGTGCCGGAATGCTTCCGCAAGGGCAACGGCGACCTTTGTACGTTCTCGTGGACATCTGCGTTCTGGATCAACAACTGGGTAGCCAACCAGGTCTACACTCGCTATTCGCAGATGTATCCCGACCTGCGCAAGGTGCAGAACGAGATTGAAGACTCCTACGCCAACGCTATGGACAGCGTGGAGAAGCGCGCCGCCGCACTCTATGCCCAGTCGCCTGCCTCTGCAGTGGAGATGCTTACAGCCTACAGCGACAGTTGCGCCATGGCTGCCACCGCGCGCTACAAGAAACTCGGTGAATACCTCCTCGTGAAATACATGGACGGACGATGCAAAAAGGAGAAGGACGGCAAATTCCTCCGTTCGGCGGATGGCTATCCTACAAGTCCTGCAAGCCCTGGCTACAACGACGACTATTATCGCCGCATCGTGGAAGCCGACAGTCTGCGCATGAGAGTAAGGAAGTAGTCCTTATTTCTTCAGTTTGCGCCTAAGATTGCGGACAAAGAATCCTACGTGGCGCAGAAGGGTAGGGATGGTGCCGTAGTATTGGCACATGATGTGATAGCGCTCCTTGAGCGATGCCTTGTGGTTTTTGTCGGTGAGTCCGTCGGCAAGATAATCTATAAGCGTTGTGCCTGTATAGGCGCAGCGCTTCGCTTTTTTCAGACAGCGCAGGCACCATTCGTAGTCGGCGGAGAAGCGGTATCTCAGGTCGTAGGGCTCTGCCAGTTCGCGACGCACCACAAAAGCCTGATGGCACACGAGCATGCCGTGCTTGAAACTGGCGAACGTGAGGCGCTCGGGCGCGGTGAGATGGCGCATGGCAATGAACTTGCGGCTAGAGTCGACAATCTGCGTCTGCCCGTAAACGATGTCGGGATTGCCCTCCCGGCTGATGGCGTCGGCAATCTCCTGCAGCGATAGGGGCGAGTGGAACGCGTCGCCGGCGTTGAGGAAAATCAGATATGAGCCGCGGGCGCGCGCAATGCCTTTGTTCATCGCGTCGTACAGACCTTTGTCGGGCTCCGACACGATGCTCATCCCCGCAGTGCCACTCTTCTCGGCGAGGGCCACCGTGCCATCGGTCGATGCGCCGTCGGCAATAAGGTACTCAAAGTCGGTGAATTTCTGCGAGCGCACGCTCTCGAGGGTTGCAGGCAGCACCTGCTCAGCGTTGAACGTAATGGTGATGATTGAAAACAGTGGACTCATAACAATCTGATTTTCTTGCGAAGGTAGTGTAAATTCGCTTGCCGTGCAATGCCGACGGAGCATATTTCCCCGCCGCTGTCCGCTAACGTTAATTGCAATCAGTCCAAATTACGCAGTTTAATGCGCTGATAATCAAATGCACGTAGCAGGAAATATTGTTTATTTGTAACAAAACCGATGCAAAACATCGCCAATTGCATTATCTTTGCATAAAGCAATTATAAACAAATTAAATCTTACAAGAACATGGCTTACGTAATCGACGACAATTGTGTAGCTTGTGGCACATGTGCTGCTGCTTGCCCTGTAGAAGCAATCTCTGAAGGCGATATCTACAAGATTGACCCAGATACTTGCATCAGCTGCGGTACTTGCGCAGAAAACTGCCCTAGCGAAGCAATCCACGAGGCTTAATCCCCCTCATGGCAGAAAAAATAGCAGGCGCATCCCTCGGGATGTGCCTGTCGTTTTTTTTATCGGCAATCGGCTATTTATGTAAACAGGTCGTCAAGAGTCACTTTGCATGGAAATATGTCGGAATATTCGTTGTCAGCGAGAGGGGAACTTCCGATGTAGGTCAATAGGAATGTTTTGTTCTTCATTTTCTCCTCCATTGCTTCCTGTCTGGCTAATAGACGGTTGGCGTAGGATTGAGTGACAACGTATGGACTTTTAGAATATTTCAGTTCACACAGATTCACTACATCGTCGTTGCGATTTATGATGAGGTCAATTTGCATCCCGTCGGTTGTCCCGTCACCTTTTGTGATATATGCCGATTCCGTGGAGTATACAGCGCCGATTTGGAGAGCATGTTTGATTTGCTTGACGTGTTGCAGACATATTTCCTCAAAGGCGATACCTCTCCACGCGGAAATCTCAGATTCCCGCAAATGATGTTGCCAATAGTCTTCTTGGCGAACTGTTTTTCCCTCTTTGAAATGAAGCCAGAACCAGCAGAATGGGTCGGTGAGTTTGTAATGAGCTTCTAACTTTGATGCTCCAAACGGAACATATTTTATGACGAAGTTGCTTCCTATGAGTGCTTTCAACATTTTTGTAAACTCTCCGTTGGTATTGATGCCTGTCTTGGCGGAAATCTCCTGTCGGGTGTATCCAGCATGGCGAGTACCCAATGTATGGATGATTTTCATGCAGTCCTCGGCATGGTCAAACACCGAGTTGAACAATCGGTTGAACTCGTCGCTAAGTTTCGCGTTGCGAGCGAAAAATAGGGCGTCAATGTTTTGCGCAAGGCTCAATGCCGGATTGAAGAAATTCATATAGAATGGGATTCCACCTAATATCATGTAGGCCTGCACCACGTTGTAGCGACTCATCTTGATGCCCCGGCTGCGATAGAAATCTTCGCTTTCCTTGAGCGAGAATGGCGATAGTTTCATTTCGCCTGTCAGTCTGCCGTATAGTCCACCCTTGTTGTTGATGAGATTGTCGAGCATCCATGAGGTGGCTGAGCCGCAGACAATGAGCATAAGGTTGCGGCGAGTGTTGGCCCAGCCGTTCCAGAAAGCTTCGAGTGCGGTGAGAAAACCTGACCGTGCGGTGTCCATCCATGGAACCTCATCGATAAACACCACTTGCCGGCTGCCATTGTCGGTAGTCTCAAGAAGCCGTTCCAAGAGGAAGAACGCTTCCATCCACGACTTTGGTGGATTCGTTCCTTCCATGCCATGACGGATAAGCGAAAAGTAGAAGTTTTGT
>CAVEIP010000001.1:31527-72829 GCA_963615935.1 [Ruminococcus] lactaris
TTTTGTAACTGGTCCTTGGTCGAGACTTTGCGTTGTCGGTCGTAGGGCGACAGTCCGGTGTGGTGGAATGCCATGTCGTCGTGGAAAATCTCGTCGATCAGAAATGTCTTGCCGACACGCCTCCTGCCGTAGACTGCCACAAACTCTGCACGTCCGCTTTTGTAAAAGCGTTTCAACTCGGCAATTTCATTTTTCCGTCCAATTATTGAGCACATAGGAATCTTTAATTTGTTACTGTGCAAATATACCATTAATTATGGAATTTGTGTATAAAATTGGCTTTATTTTGCCACAAATGCCTAAAAAAAACGTTTTGTGGCAAAATAAGGGCAATTTTATACACAGAAAAATAGGGGGACTTGGCTTTGTGATTCTTCGGAATGTATACTTTTTCCTGCTGGATGCTAAATGACTGAAACATTTTGACGTGGTGTAGGAAAATAAATTGTATTTTTGCAACCGAAAATACTATAATCGTAACATATATGAAGAAAATCTCGTCATTGGTGCTCCTGACTCTCGCTTCGGGCAGCATCTATGCGGCGCAAATCTCGCCAATGCAGGCCTATGGTGTTGCTTCGAAATATGCATCAGTGGTTGCTCCGCAGAAACGTATGGTCAGAGCGGTTACAACAACCTATTCCGACCTCGCCCCTTACTACATCTTCAACGCTTCCGACGGCAAAGGCTTTGTCATTGTCTCGGGAGACGACAGTATGACTGAACTGGTGGGCTACTCAAAGACTGGCTATATCGACACTGACAATATGCCGGACGCCCTCAAGTCGTGCCTCGACAACTATGCGCAGTATGTGGCGCTGGTGCAGGACGGCTCAATGACTGCCGACAAGCGAACTCTCGACGAGGCTACTCCTGTAGTGGCTCCTTTGTTGAAGACCAACTGGACACAGACTGCTCCGTTCAACGACCTTTGCCCTATCGACCCGTCGACCAGCGAGCGTTCGGTGGTTGGTTGTGTGGCTACGGCGATGGCGCAGGTGTGCAATTACTATAAGTGGCCGTTGAAGCCGCTGTCGTTCACCAAGTCGTATCGTTGCTCCAACAGCGCGCGTGTGTCGGTCGATTTTTCTAAGTCGGAGTACGATTGGAACAACATGTTTGACGAATACAGTTCAACAGCAACCTATACCGACGCTCAGCGCAACGCTGTGGCTAAACTGAGTTTCGACCTCGGCGCTGCGGTCAACATGGACTATTCTTCGAAATCCAGCGGCACGCAGGACAGCGCAATTCCTTACGCTCTCGACAAATTCGGATACAAATGCCAGATCTACTATCGCGAAATGTTTAATAGGGATGGCTTTATCGCTCTTGCCAAAGGCGAACTGAACAACGCACGCCCTGTGATCTTCAGCGGTCAGGGCTCCGTGGGCGGTCACTGCTTTGTGGCCGACGGCTATGACTCCAACGACTATCTCCACATCAACTGGGGATGGGGTGGCTTGAGCGACTCCTATTTCGATATCGACGCGATGAACCCGTCGGCTCTCGGCACAGGTGGCGGCGCTGGCGGATTCAACTACGACCAATCGATCGTTACTGTGGAGAAGGACGAAACAATGACTGGTGACTGCGGACAGATGCCTGTCGTTATCTACGACGGCGGATATGTGCAGCCGCAGCAGTCATCGCTTACCAAGGGCGAGCAACTTGACATAAAGGTGAAAAACCTTGCCAACTTTACATACGTGCACGACTACAACGGTTATCTTGCCATTGCCATCTACGACAGCAACTTCAACCGCGTTGCTCTCTCGTCGCTGAAGCAACTCTATCTTCCTTCTGCCAATGTGGTAAGTTCAGACATTGAGTACACGTTGAAGGATGAGTTGAAGAACCTTTCCGATGGTGTCTACACAATCTGGGCTGTAACCAAGGAAGACACGGACGGCGTTGAGCACGATTGGATTCGTACGGCGCAGCCCGACATCGTTTATATGTATGTCACAGGCAATACGATTGAGTTTGCCGAGCCTGTAAACCTCTCGCTTGCATCGACTGTGACAGCCGATCGCGAAACCATCTATCCAGGCGACAAGGTGAAATTCACCGTAGTGCTCAACAACGCAACCAAGGCAAGCACCAAGGGCAAGTTGAAATGCGAAATCCGCGACGTGGAGACTGGCAAGTTTGTTACAAGTGCCAATCCGCAAATCACCCTTGGCGGCAACGAGCAGGTTGAGGTGCTGGTTACTATGACCATCCTCAAGGCTGCTGTTACGGTAGGCAAGAAATATCAGTTCAACGTGTTGACGTTCAACAACGGCGCGCGCGACTTCGAAGTCGCTTCAAGCGTTGACCCATTCCAGTTTGTCATCGGCGATGCTGCAGTAAGCGATATCAAGGCATCAGGCGTCAGCGTTTATCCTAACCCTACAGTAGGCGTTGTGAAGGTAAACTCCGACGAGGCAGTTAAGAGCATCGAGGCTTATGCAGCCGACGGCCGTTTGGCAGCCAGCGCAACCGATGCCGACGAAGTCGACCTCTCATCGTGCGGCAGCGGCATCTATTTGGTTAAGGTAGTCACAGCAAAAGGCTCATCAGTCTACCGCGTGGTCAAGAAATAGTCACTCCGCCCTTTGGGCGACATAGTGAAATGAAAAATCCGCCTCTCAGCTATTGCTGGGAGGCGGATTTAATAATATAGATGGATGAAATAATAGTTCGAAAAAAAAGCCTATTCCGTGAAACCGGAGGAGAGCCAGTTGAACGCTCTCTCCTTGATGGAGTCTGATTCGCTGAGCAACTGCACAAACTTCTTGGCTGAACTTTTCTGGTAGGAATCTTTCAGCACATGGATGCAGCCTTCCATTTCATAAGTGTTGCCTGGCACATCGAGCCGGACCACGTGGATACCGTCCACGCCATAGATTGTAGCCTCCGACACGATAGTAACAAGTTTGCTCTCTCTCACCAGTTTCAGCAAAATGTTTACTTCGTTGAGTTCGATGCGCGTGTTGAAACGGTAGGCCTTTCCTTCAACCATTGAGTCGAATGCGTTGCGGGCTTGCAGACCCTTGCTCGGCAATGCGAATTCATAGTCCTGCAACTCCTCGAGAGTAACCTTTTGGCGCTTCGCCAGCGGATGGTCGTTTGCCACGATAGCAGCCAAGTGGTTGTCAAAGAGAATGTGCGACGAGATGCGGTTGTACTGGGCAGCGCCCGTAGGCTTGAATGCCAGCACAAAGTCGAGTTCGCGCTTGTCGAGCATCGCCATGAGTTCCTCCATTGTTTTGTAGAAGATGTTGAGTTTCACGTTTGGATACAACTTCATGAACGACAGCAATGTCTCAGTGAGAATAGGCGAGAAAGTGTAAGTCACGCCGATGTTGAGTGTGCCCGTAACCACATTCTTGATGTCGCGGATATGCTCCACGCAACTGTCGGCAGTATGGATGGTTTTGCGTGCATAGGGCAGCAGTTCGTTGCCGCTTTCGGTGAGCATCACGCCGTGGGTGTTCCGCTCAAAGAGTTGGGTGCCCAGTTCCTGCTCAAGTTGCTTAATCTGTTGCGAAAGGGTGCTCTGCGTGATAAACAGCGAGCGCGCTGCCTCCGAAAAGTTGAGCAATTCAGCGGTCTTGACGAAGTATTTCAGTTGCCTTAATTCCATGTATGCAAAGATATTAATATTTATCAAATAAAAAACTAACGGGTTGCACTAAACGTCATTCGCTTCATTGCCAACATCGGCAGCATTTGCCCCACAACCATCACGAAGACCACAAAAACGGTGGTCAGTCCGTTGAACTCGAGCAGATAGCCGTAGTGGCTAAACACTTCCTCGTCGGAGGTGGTCATGCACATGAACATCGCCTGAAAGGTGCGGTAGGCATACATTCCCGGAATCATCGGTAGCAACGATGGGAAGGAGAATGTTTCAGGCGGACATTTGGCGTATTGCGAGAACACCACGGCAAGCACACCGATAAACAGCGCAGCAACGAGGCTCGACGGCACGATGTGGAGCCCGGCGAGGTTCATAAGGCAGAAACGGGTGGCATGGCCGATGGCGGCAATCAGTGCGCAGTATTTAAACGCCGCGCGCGGCGGGTTGCTGATGCTTGCAAAACCGATGGCTGCCACGGCAGCGAAAAAAGCATCTTGAAGAATAGCAAAAGTTATGTCCATTGGGGTAGTGAGATGCAGATAAGTGTCTAAAACATACGAATTTTCATAATCAAGAACCCGCCGGTAAGGCCGATGGCGATGCTCACGGTGAGCATCAAGGCATTCATAAACCGCGAGAAAGCGCAAAGATGGTGATTGTCAATCATGTCGCTCACTGAGTTGATGTACGGGATACCGGGAATCAGGTAGAGCACACTGGTACCGAGCGCCAACTCAGGTGTCTCGCCGATGTTGAACACGTAGCCTGCCGTGCCGATTACTGCCGAGATAAACGAGCAACTCATAAACACGATGCGGGTGTCGTAGTGCGATTCCAACATGATGATTTTCAGATAGTAGCCCACAAGTGTTGCCAAAGCCACGATGCCCATCGAGATGAAGTCGCCGCCGAAGAGCCGGCAGAACGATGCGTTGGCAAACATTACGAGTATCAACACCACCCACTTGTTGATGGGTTTTGTTGTCGATACTATTTTCTCAAACGCCTCACGCGCTTCTTCAAACGAGCCTATGCGGTCCTCGACCACACGCCAACTCAAGTTGCTGAGTTTTGTGTTGATGTCGAAACTGATAGGCTTCGCCGGAATTTTTACCGTCTGCTTGTAGGAATGGCTGCGGTTGGCATCCCAGATGCACATGTCCACAGTGTTGGGCAGAATGGTGATGTTTGCTGTCACTTCCCACTTGTCGGCCATGCGGGCAACGTTGCGCTGGGTGCGCATACTCGTGGCTCCGCATGCCAACAGATGGGCGGCGTAGTCGGCAAAGAAAAGGCACACGCTTTTCAAATGCTCATGGAGAGCGTCTTCCTTAGTCTTCGTCATCTTCTACGTCGTTGTCGCGGAAATAAATTTCATCGTGGTCCATTCCAAACACTTTGTCGTTGCCTACGGAGTGGTTGAACTTGTGGATGGCGTGAAACACGAATGCCAAAACCATTACGCCTACAATGGCGACCCAAATCAGTGCGGTAGTGAGATGCATAGTTGTTTAGTTTTTTAATTGTTGTTTTTGATTTTCGATTGCAAAAGTACTCTCTTGCCAAAGCGCTGGGAAGCCGTGGTTGAGGAAATATTCGATAATGGATATAGCAGCCGTCTATAGCACAAAAGCGGCGGCTATCGTTGATTTCGATAGCCGCCGCTTGGTTTTCGACAGGTGGAGCGCGCTACACGGCAACGATGTCGCCCGCCGTAACGTACCATATATAGCCTGATATGCAATCTTTTTCCTTGCCCATGGCAGCGCTTAGGGCATTGATGTAGCCCGATACCTGGCGGCGATAGGCGTTATCGTTGTCATCGTTACGCTCGCCAAACTTATAATCAATCACAATAATATTGCCGTTCGGTTTTATCACTACCCGGTCGGGGCGCTTTATGCCTTTTCCGCCTGTCATAATCTCTCTTTCGAGGAGCAGACTGTTGCCAGGAGCAAACCATTCGGCAACGCGAGGGTCGGCAAGACGCTCGCTGAGCATACTGAAATACTCCTCGCGTTCGGGGCGGGTAATCATGCCACGCGCTTGAATGCGCCGCAGCGTCACGTCGAGGTCGTCGGGCGTGCGCACCTTCTCCATCACCTTGTGGAGCAACTGTCCGCGGTAGCGTTCAGTTCCGCGCTGCTCGAGGATGATGTCGGGCGAGGTGAGTTCCCAGCGGTCGAAACTCGACACGAGTTTGTAGTCGGGCATCTTCCGCTCTTCGCTCATTGTGCTTTCTGATTCTTTTTTCGCAGCGGCAATGATTTCATCGCGGTTGGTAGGTTGTCCGATTTCGTAAATCAAGTCGCCAATCTGGTGGTTGCCCTCAGCCAGCGCCGTCTCGATTTCATCTTCTGTGAGTTCGTTGGCAACGATGTCGGGATTCTTGACAGCGAAAGAACTCAGGTATAGGCTCAAATCTTTGTAGCAATCTTTGACTGTATCACCAGCGATATATATTAGAAGTTCGTATTGCGCGCGCGTACACGCTACATAAGTCTTGTTGAGCGTATCCATTACGTTGTCGTTATGGATTTTATCAAATTGCTTCTCGAAAATTAGCCGCTTCTTCTCCTTGTCGGTGGTCCTATTTACAGCCAATATCGGAGGAATTTCTATGTCCTGCGGAAATTTGTCCCTCACGCTTTCAGTTTCCACCCAGTCGATGCCGCCCTTGTCGAAATTCCAGTTAGCCATTGGCAGAATCACGCATGGGAACTGCAATCCCTTTGACTTGTGGATTGTCATCACCTTCACAGCATCGATGTTGTCGGGCGAGGAAATCGACACCTTTTCTCCCACCTTGTTCCACCATTTCAGGAAGTGGTGGATGTTCGACCCATAGCGGCTCATGAAGTCGGTCACGTTGTCGATAAATGCCTGTATGTAGGGCGCATTGTCGCGTGCCATATCCTCCGACAGTTGCGTGCGGATGATGTGTTCCACCACACCGTCGAGACATGCCGACCGCGATTTCTCGTACAGTGCCTCGGTCTCTTCGTCGAGCCACGAGTCCTTGTTGGCGAACGCGTCCTCAAACGCCTCCGATGGGGCGATGCCCTTGTTGCGGTTCATCTCGTAGCGACGCATCACCATTGGCAGGTCGTTGCCTTTGTCTTGGCCGCGCTCCTTGATGGCCTCGCAGCGGTCGAGCATCTCAAGGATGCTTACCACAACCCTCACGGCTGGCGACTTCATCACCATCAGCGACTCTTCCGACACCACCTTGATTTGGCGGTCGTCGGGATGCGCCACGTTCCACTTCAGGATGCCGTCGATGATTGTTTGCCCCTCGCCGTTGGTGTTGACAAGTATGGCTATATCCTTCTGCCGGTAACCGCGGTTGAGCAGCGAAAGGATGTCGTCGATGGTGCGGGCGGTTGCCCACCTCTTGAAGGCTTCCTTTTCAGTGATTTCTTCACCGCTGAGTTCTTGCTCTGCGTTTTTTTCTGGCTCTCTGTATTCAGCAATGGATACGTGGCCGAGAATTCCTTGGTTTTTCGGACTCACCTCCTGCTCCACGTCGGTGTAGAAAGCGGTCATCTTGAGTATATTTGCCAGGAATTTGAAAAACTCGTTGTTCCACGTCACAATGTTGTAGGCGCTGCGCCAGTTGGTGCTGCGCTCTCCGTAATTGTCCTGCAACTCACTTTTAGGGAAATCCTTGCCCAACTGCGAATGAAGCAACTGCGGGTCGGAGTTGCGGAAACGGTAGATGCTCTGCTTTACATCGCCGATTATGAGGCTGTCGTGCCCGTTTGCCAGACTGTCGCGCACCAGCGGCAGTAGGTTTTCCCACTGCATGCGCGACGTGTCCTGAAACTCGTCGATGAGGTAGTGGTGGATATACATGCCGATGCGCTCGTAGATAAACGGCATCTCGCATCCGCTGATAATGCGGCGCACAATGTCGTTGGTGCCCGACAGCAGGATGGTGTTGTTGTCGGAGGTGAATTCGAGTACTCCAGCATTGATGTCGCCAAGCAATCCCAAATGGTAGGTATACTTTAGAATGCTACGGTACGACTCAAGCACGCAGATGGTTTCGCGCAACTCAGCAAGCAGACTGTAGAATGGAGTGTCTTCGAGTGGTGCACTACCCTTGTTCGTATAATCGCGTCCGTCGCGGAAACTGTGTTCTGGCTCTTTAAATCCATCGAATGGAATATCCGCATTGATGATATTTTGGAGGCTGGTTAGCGACTTTTTGTTGGGCTTTACGCCCGGCGAGTTTAATATATCTATCAGTTTGCTGGCGATGTCCTTTATCTTGTGCGACAAGGTGACCATCTCCTCGCGCAGGGCTTTGTTGAAGGTGGTGATGTTGTCTGGATTCTTCAAGAATTTGAACAACTTGTCGCTGTTGGTCTTGATCACCTCCTTCGATAGCGCTTTGGCAAACGTATAGAGCGAAGTGTCATTGTCAGTATTTTTCTTCGATGCAGGCTGAAACACGTTCCACGACTTTCCTTCCTTGATGTTGTCCTCGATGTATAGCCACAGCCATTCGCGCAGACGCCTGGTGCTCGCATCGTCCTTCTGGCGTAGCGCAGCCTTCAAACTGTTCACTCCGAGCGACACCACATACTCGTCGTTGAGTTCCACGCCATAGTTGCCGGCGAGGTTGACCTCAAAGGCGAAAGTACGCAGAATCTTTTGGAAAAATGTGTCGATGGTGCACACGTTGAAGTTGGTGTAGTCCTCGAGCAACTGCCGCTCTGCCTTGCCCGCACTCATCGAAATCTTCTCTTTCGTGGAGTGGAGCATGGAAATCAAGTCCTTGATATACGGACTCTTGTCGGGCGTCAGCGCCAACTCGTCGAGCGTGTCAACGATGCGTTGCTTCATCTCGTCGGTGGCCTTGTTGGTGAAGGTGATGGCGAGGATGAAGCGATGGTTGTCGTTGGGATGCTCGTCGAGAACATAATTGCCGTCGGCTTCCTTCTTGCCGAGCAGCATTATGAGGTATTCTTTCACAAGGGTGTAGGTCTTTCCCGACCCCGCCGATGCGCGGTTCACGATAATCATGACTGTCTCTTTTTCTGATGGTTAGATTACACGGGCGTTGTAGCCTTCTGCCGTGAGCAGTTCCTTTACCCGCTGGCGGAAATCGCCCTGTATCAGTATCTCGCCGCCGCGTGCCGAGCCGCCTACGCCGCATTTGGTCTTGAGCATGCGCGCAAGGTCCTTGAGATCGTCATCGGAGCCCACAAAGTCGGTAATCAATGTCACTTCCTTGCCCTTGCGGTTGCGCTTGTCGAGCATTATGCGCAGGCGTTGCTTCGATGGGGGAAGGGTTTCCTGCTCTTCCTCCTCGTCGGTGTCATACTTCATGTCCGGGTTGGTGGAGTAGACTATGTTGAGGCGTTGTTTCCAGTCGTTGTCTTTCATAATCGTTATAATTCAATGAGTCCAAAATTAGCGATTTTTCCTTGCCTCTGCAATAACAACGGCGATTTTGCGTTTATATGTCATATGAAATTGCTAAAACCGCTCATATTGCTCGTTGCATTGCTTGCCGCCGCGCCGGCAGTGCGCTCGCAGGACAATGACAAGATTCTCAACCGCCCGTATGCCGACATGAAGCGTCTGCATTACGGCTTTTCTGTGGGTTTCTACAATCAGAGTCTTGGTTTTTCGCGCAACGGTTATGTGACGGAGAGCGGCGAGTCGTGGTATCCCGAGATTGCCGAACTGGCGCCGGGCTTCTGCGTCAACATCCTCGGCGACCTGCGCCTGGCGGAGCATTTCAACCTGCGGCTCACTCCAGGTATGTATTTCGGCAGCAAGACTGTAACCTTCCGTGAAGCCACTACTGGTGAACTCGAGAAGCAGAGCATAAAAAACAGCAGCGTGGTGATTCCGCTCGACGTGAAGATGTCGGCCACGCGCTATCACAATCTCCGTCCATACGTCACCGCTGGCGCTATGGCGGCTTTCGATGTGTCGAAGCGCAAGGACGGCGAACTGCTGCAACTCAACAACACTAACCTCTACCTTACGCTTGGTTTTGGCCTCGACATCTATGTGCCGTTCTTCAAATTTGTGCCCGAAGTGAAGTTTTGCTTCGGCTTGGGCAACTTGCTGAAGAAGGACCGTCCCGACCTTGTCGACGATGTGGAGAAGCAGAAATTCACGCAGTCAATCGACCGGGCCACGTCAAACATGGTGGTGTTTACGTTCTATTTTGAATAACTAAGGACTTGAAGAAACTAAAATCCACATATCGCTTGATTCTTCTGTTGGTGGCAATGCTGCTGACAGCGGCTTCTGCGTCGGCGCAGTTCGACACGCAGTTGTCGCAGTATTGGGCGATGCCTGCCTACTATAACCCTGCTGCCACGGGCACCACGGATTATCTCCACATCGGCGGCGGCACTCGCCTGCAGTGGATTGGCATCCCGAAAGCGCCTAAGGCGTTTCTTGCGGGGGCTGACATGCCTGTGAAACTCATGGGCAAGCGCATCGGTGTGGGCGTGATGGTTCAGCAGGAGAGTCTTGGACTCTTCAGCAATCTCAATGCGGGCGCGCAGGTGAGTTACAAACTCAAACTCTTCAAGGGCACGCTGAGCATCGGCTTGCAGGTGGGTTTGTTCGACCAGGGATTCAAGGGCTCGGAGATCTATATCCCCGATGGCGACGATTATCACGACAAGAACGACGACGCCATCCCTACCCAGGACCTTCACGGCACGGCGTTCGACCTCAATGCTGGTGTGTGGTGGAGCAACAAAAATCTGTGGGTGGGCATCTCGGGCACGCACCTCACGCAACCTACCGTAAAACTCAACACCGAGCAGGGTAGCGACGATTCCGGCTACGAAACTCAAGCGGGCAGAATGGTTTATTTTATGGCAGGTGGCAATATTCCGATAAAAAATACGTTATTTGAAATACAGCCATCAATGTTGTTGCGTTCCGACATCAGCAAAATGGTACAGGCCGAAGTTACGGCGCGTGTGCGCTTCAACAAGTTCCTCTCTGGAGGTGTGGCCTACCGTTGGAAGGACGCTGTTTCGCTGCAACTTGGTGCTGAATTTAAGAATTTCTTCCTCGGCTATAGTTACGACTATCCGCTTTCGGCAATCTCGAAAGCAAGTAGCGGAAGCCACGAAGTGCTTGTGGGCTACAATCTTAAGTTGAATCTTGCAGGCAAAAACAAAAATAAACACAAGAGTATTCGCATAATGTAAGAATATGAAGAAAACAGTTAGTTATATCGCATTGGCAGCATTGGCTACATCGTGTGCTTTTTCGCCTAAATCATCCGTCGGCGGCGACGGCGGCGAGGTGACTGGTATCAGAGGCACTGCCCTTGGTGAGCCAACGCCCTACGGCATGGTGCTCGTCGACCGTGGCTCTATGCTTTTCGGTGCTAATGCCGACGACACTACGTGGAACATCAAGGCTCAGCCTAAGGGTGCGTCCGTGGAGTCGTTCTGGATGGACGAAACGGAAGTGTCGAATGCAAAATATCGTCAGTTTGTCTACTGGGTGCGCGACTCTATTATCCGTGAGCGCCTTGCCGATCCGTCGTACGGCGGCGACGAGGAGTTCAAGATTGAAGAGGACAAGGAGGGTAACCCTGTGAAGCCTTATCTTAACTGGAAAAAGGCAATTCCATGGAAGAATCCTACTGAGGACGAACAGCGCGCCATCTCAAGCGTTTACAAGTACAACCCAATCACTGGCGTGACTGAGTTGGACGCTTCGCAGATGAACTACCGCTACGAGACCTACAACCTCACTGAGGCCGCCAAGCGCAAAAACCGCCTTGACCCGAAGCGTCGCGTCTACAACACTGACGTGCCTACGCCTACGGAGCAGCCGTTCATCTCCAAGGACACTGCCTACGTCAACGACAACGGTGAAATCGTGCGCGAAACCATCACTCGACGCCTTTCGAGCGACTATGATTTCGTGAACACATATATAGTCAACATCTATCCTGATACCACGGTGTGGATCAACGACTTCGAGAACGCCTACAACGAGCCTTACACGCGACTCTACTTCTCTCACCCGGGCTACAGCGACTATCCTGTAGTGGGTGTGTCGTGGGAGCAAGCCAACGCGTTTGCCAACTGGCGTACAGATTATCTGCGCCGCTCGCTGGGCAAGCAGGGCGTCTACATCGAGCCTTACCGTCTCCCAACCGAGGCTGAGTGGGAATATGCTGCGCGTGCTGGCGTCAACGAGAACAAATATCCGTGGGCGGGCGACATGCCTATGACCGACGACGGTTGCTTCTATGCCAACCTAAAGCCGGGCGAGGGCAACTATGTGCGCGACGGCAATCTCATTACCTCGAAATGCGGCACCTACGAGCCTAACGATTTCGGCCTCTACGACATGGCGGGTAACGTGAGCGAGTGGACGTCGACGGCTTTCGCTGAGAGTCTTGACAAACTCAAGAGCGACATCAACCCTGAATACCGCTACAACGCTGCCGGTGAGGATCCTTACCGCATGAAGCGTAAGGTGATACGCGGCGGCTCGTGGAAGGACATTGCGCACAATGTGCGTGCCGACCTCCGTGCCTTTGAGTATCAGAACGAGCAACACTCTTACCTCGGTTTCCGCTGCGTACGCACTCAAATCGGCTTCACAAAGGGTAAAGTGAAAGTGAAAAAATAATCTAAGGAATTCATAACAACATTGCTGCATCATGGGCAAGATTAAAAGATATAAAAATGGCGTCGAGGCTTTTCTCTCGGGTGAGAAAGGCCAACGCTTCTTCAACTTTGCATACAGTCTCGGCGCTGCCGTCGTAATTTGGGGTGCGCTTTTCAAAATCCTTCACCTTCCGGGTGGCAGCACGCTGCTGTCAATCGGTATGGGCACGGAGGTGCTTATGTTCGTCTTGACGGCTTTCGACCGTCCTCCGCGCGAATACCATTGGGAAGAGGTGTTTGAGGTGTTCAACACCAAGAATCCTGAGGACCGTCCTGACTTCAAGGGCGGAAACGGCATCAATGGTTCTGTTGTGATTGGCGGCGGACAGGCTGCTCCAGCGGGCGATGGCTCTCAGGCTGCCGAAGGTGCTGCTGGCGCTGCGGTGGTTGGAGGACAGGGTTTCGCTGGCACTGTTGTTGTCGGTGGCGGTGAGGCTCCCGATTTGCAGGGTGTCACTTCGGTCACTCAGCAGTACACCGACCAAATGGCTGCAATCTCTGAGCAGATGGAGCAGTTGCGCCAAACCACGGAGGCGCTCAACAATGTGTCGAACGTGCTTCTTGAGAGTTACCGCGCAATCACCGAAAATTCGGAAAACATCTCGGGCAGTTCTACGGGCTACGTTGAGCAGATGACGAGCCTTAACCGCAACATCGCCGGTCTGAACACCATCTACGAGATTCAACTGAAGAGCATCTCTTCTCAACTCGACAATATCGACCGTGTGAACCGCGGCCTCAAGGAAATCAGCAACATGTACGACCGTGCGGCGGCGCAGAGCGATCGCTACTGCGAGGAAACGCAGAAGATGGCTCACTACATGCAGCAACTCAACTCTGTCTATGAGAAGATGATCACCGCGATGACCATCAACATGTATCGCCCGATGGGTGGCGCTATGCCTGCCGAGGAGGCTCCTAAAGCCGCTCCTGCAGAGGAAAAGCCTGCCAACACTCAAACTGAAGAACAAATCTAAAGAAGAAGGGAATAAACCAATATGGGAGCAAACGGAAATGTGGCAAGAATGTCCCCTCGTCAGCGCATGATCAACCTCATGTACATCGTGCTGACGGCGATGCTCGCGCTCAATGTGTCGAGCGACGTGCTCAATGGGTTCACGCTTGTCGAAGACGGTCTGAAACGCACCAATAGCAACGTCAGCGACCGTAATGCCGCCCTCTTTATGCAATTGGAGGAATTCACCCGCCAAAACCCTCAAAAGGGTAAGGCTTGGCTCGACAAGGCTGGCGACGTGCGCCGTCAGACTCTGTCGCTCTACAAATATATTGACACTCTCAAACTCGCCATCGTGCGCGATGCCGATGGCCCGGAGGGTCGCATCGACAACATCCAGAACCAGGACAACCTGGAGGCGTCGTCGAAGGTGATGATTACCTACGGCAACGGCACTAAACTGCAACAGCGCTTGGCTGCCTACAAGAAGTTTATCACGGCTTTTGTGCCTGATGCTTCGAAGCAGCAGATGATCACGAAGGCGCTCGCCACCGACCCTGTGTCGCAGCCGGGCTCGATGATTAAGGTGCCTTGGGTGTCGGGAATGTTTGAGAATATGCCTGTCGTTGCGTCGGTGACGCTTTTGTCGAAGTTGCAAAACGACTTGCTCTTTGCTGAGGGCGAGGCTCTGCAGGCTTTGGTGGCAAGTGTCGACGCTGGCGATGTGCGCGTCAACCAGATGGACGCTTTCGTGATTCCGAACTCAAAACTCGTGATTCGCGGAGGTAAGTACAGTGCCGACATCGTCCTTGCGGCGGTCGACACAACTCAGCGCCCTACAATCTTCATCAACGGCCGCCAGTTGCCAGCCAACACTCATACATATGAGTTTATGACGGGACAGACAGGTACGTTTACCTACAGCGGCTACCTCGATGTGGCTCGCGGCGACGGCACTACCTCGCGCTATCCGTTCCAGTCGGACTACACGGTCATCGAGCCGGCGGCTACGGTTTCTGCCACGATGATGAATGTGCTCTATGCGGGCATCAACAACCCTATAAGCATCTCTGTGCCGGGCGTGGCGCAGAATGCCGTTTCTGCCACCATGACCAACGGCTCGCTCACTCGCAGCGGCGACCATTGGAACGCGCATCCTACTAAGGTGGGCGCGGAGTGCGTAATCACGGTTACTGCAACAATGGAAGGCCGTGCGCAGAAGGTGGGCTCTACTACGTTCCGTGTGCGCAAGTTGCCTGATCCTACAGCGTTTATCGCCTACAAGGATGCTAAGGGCAACGAAAACCACTATAAGGGGTCGAAACCGTTCTCTAAGGCTCTGCTGCTTGCGGCTAAGGGCTTGGATGCGGCTATCGACGACGATTTGCTCAATGTGAACTATACTGTGGTCGACTTCGAGACCATTGTGTTCGACTCTATGGGCAACGCATTGCCTGAAAAGTCTAACGGCTCAAGTTTCTCCGAGCGGCAGATCACAAGTTTCCGCCGTCTCTCGAGAGGCAAGCGTTTCTACATCACGCGTATCCGCGCCAAAGGTCCTGACGGCATTGTGCGCGACATCTCGCCTATGGAGGTAATCGTCAACTAACCACTAAACAACGAAAAAGATAAAGGAAGCTGATATATGAAAAAGCTAACATGCATATTTGCGGCCGCTTTGCTCGTTGGAGTTTCGCTCCAGGCGAGTGCACAAGTGTCACGCAAAACCGACAAGAAGCAGAAAAACGAAACAGCAGCGGGTGTTACTCAACGCATGCGCGACTTCTACGAGAAGCCGGAGGTGAGCGACGCCAGCAAGATGTGGGAACGCATCATCTACCGCCAGATCGACCTGACGCAGACCGAAAACCTTGCGCTCTACTATCCCGATGAGCCTGTCGACGGTCAGGAGAGCCTGTTTCGCATCATCCTTCGTGTGGTATGCAACGGCCAGGTGCCTGCCTATGAGTATCTCGACGGCCGTGAGGTGTTTACCGACCAATACAAAATCAAGGTGGGGGAGATGCTCGACCGCTTCCACATCATGTACACCACGGGCCGCGGCAGCACCGAAAAAAATCCTAAATACGTAATCGAGGAGAGCGACGTGCCTTCAAATGAGGTGCTTAGTTACTATGCCATCGAGCAATATGAGTTTAACAGCCTCGAAAACCGTGTGAACAAGCAGATTCAGGCCATCTGCCCTGTGCTCCACCGTGTGGACGACTACGGCGGCGAGCCTATCAAATACCCGATGTTCTGGGTGAAACTCGACCAGTTGCGCCCTTACCTTGCGCAGCAGAGCATCTTTGTTGACGACGACAACAACCTCGCTAAATACAACTACGACGACTATTTCCAGTTGGGCATGTACAAGGGCGACATCTACAAGACGCGCAACCTGCGCAACCAGTCGCTCATGCAGATGTTCCCTGACCCCGACGACCTGAAGCATGCGCAGGACAGCATCGAAAACCGTCTGCGCGCCTTCGACCGCAACCTTTGGGTGCCTACCCGAGAGGAACTGGCGGAGCGTCAGGAGGCCGAAGAGGCTGCCCGCCTGAAGGCTGAGGGCAAGTCGGACGATGTTGTGGTCACCGACCGCGAGGGTGGCAACGAAGAGGTTGAGGCTGAAGAAACTACTGTCAAGACTTCGAAAAACAAGCGCTCTGTGCGCCAGACTAAATCTTCTTCGAAATCTTCAAAGAAGAAGACCTCCACAACAAAGACCGACGAAAAGAAGAAATCCACCAAGAAGAAAAAGCCGGCATCGTCAAAGTCGAGCGGCTCGAGCGGTGCAGTTCGCTCCGTGCGCCGCACTAAGTAAACATAAACCGCGCCATAGCCAACGCTAAAACTCTGCGTTGGCTATGCCGAAATATTTGTTGAAGAAGGCCTTTATCTTCTCCACCACTTGGCGCAACTTCCCTTCCCGGTTGGCATTCGGATCAAACGGATTGATTGGCGGCATGATGCCGTTAAGTTCGAGGCCGCCTTCGGCTACATAGCCGCGCTTGAACGAGGTTTCGATAAATTCCTTCGCTTCCCTTTCTTTCAAGTTCTCAGCCTTTACAATTGCTTCAAACTCTTTGCGCTTCTGCGTATTGACGTATTCCCGCCACAGGTCGTTAACCTCGCTGTCGGGAGTGAGTGAGCCGATAAACTTTTCGATGAGTTCCTTCTTGTCGCGAAGGTCGGGGCTGGAGTCTATGGCTTTGCGGATTTTTACCATTATCTCGGCATTGTCCTGATGCCCATCGTTGTATTGCTCCACAAGAAAAAGAATGTAGTCGATGTTCACCTCCACCTGCTTCACCAACTCCATCTCAAATTCCACATCGTCGTTGATGTTCTCCTTGTCGTGTTTCTCGCTGTTGCGGTACTTCTCTGCGAGGTCGATGTAGACGCTCGTGTAGTCCTGAATGTCGCGCTCCGAGATGCAGTCGGCATCCTTAAACTGGTCGAAACTCGACAGCAGGTTTCTCATCTTCAGAACGGCGCCAAACAGGCGTATAAACTCCTTTTCGGCCTTTTCGCCCAATGGCATTTCGCCCGGGTCGACCATTTGGCGCAAATCACTGATCATTTCTTCGTAGCCCATCACATGCTTGCCCTCGTGGTCGGTGTAGCCTTGCATATAGTCGGCAAACGGCCGAATGATGGTCATTCCCTTAGCCTCCGTGTCGCCAAATAGTGAAAGGCACTTGTTGGTCGCTTCTTCAAGGTTGCGGAAGCAAACAATGTTGCCGAAGGTCTTCACGGAGTTAAGTATGCGGTTGGTGCGACTGTAGGCTTGCAGCAACCCATGGTAGCGCAGGTTCTTGTCCACCCACAGTGTGTTGAGTGTCGTGGCGTCAAATCCCGTAAGAAACATATTAACCACTATCAGCAAGTCTATCTCGCGATTCTTCATGCGCTGCGACACGTCTTTGTAGTAGTTCGGAAACTTCTCCGACGAGGTGTCGTAACTGGTGTTGAACATTCGGTTGTAGTCGCCTATGGCGTGTTCCAAAAAGTCGCGGCTACTCTGGTCGAGTCCGTTGGTGTCGTCGTTGCTCTCTTCCGCCTCTCCGTCGGCCTGCTCGTTGGGCGCGTAACTGAATATCGTGGCTATGCGCAGTCGCTTGTTTTCGGGCAGTAGCGCCATCTGTTTCTGCATCTCTGTGTAGTAGAGACGCGCAAACTGGATGCTCTGCACGGCGAAGATGGCGTTGAAGCCGTTGAGCGTGGCTTTCTGCCTCACTTCTTCCACTTTTTTTGCCTTGCTTCTCACCACCTCCGATATGTTCATCAAGCGGCTGAAGGTGTAGGCGGAGCCACGCTTGGTCTGTTGGTCGAAGTGCTCGAGTATGTAGGTCACGATGTTGCTTATGCGCTGCGGCGCTTCGAGGGCTTTCTCCCGGGCAATGTCCCACACATCGCTGTCCTCCACGTCCTCTTTTTCCTTGATGGTGCGCACGTAGGCCACGCGGAATGGTAGCACGTTGTGGTCGCGGATGGCGTCGACAATGGTGTAGGAGTGCAGTCGCTTGCCAAACACGTCGGCGGTCATGAGGCAATGCCCCGTGCCGCTGCCTATGTTTTCGGCAAAGATGGGTGTACCGGTGAATCCGAACATGTAGTATTTCTTGAAGTGCTTCACTATGGCTTCATGCATCTCGCCAAACTGCGAACGGTGGCACTCATCGAAAATCATGACCACTTCCTTGCCGTAGAAATCGTGTTGCGGGTTCTTCTTGATGAATGTGGAGAGTTTCTGTATGGTGGTGATAATGATTTTCACCTTGCTCGACTGCTCCTCTATCTGCCGTTTCAGCACCTGCGTCGACGTGTTGCCGTTGGCTGCGCCCTTCTGGAAGCGGTCGTACTCCTTCATGGTCTGGTAGTCGAGGTCTTTGCGGTCAACCACGAAGAGCACTTTGTCGACATATGGCAGACGGCCCGCCAGTTGCGCCGCCTTAAATGAGGTGAGCGTCTTGCCCGATCCTGTTGTGTGCCAAATGTAGCCGCCCGCATCGGTTGTGCCGTAGCAGCGGGCGTTGTGGGCTATGTCTATCTGGTTGAGCAGCCGTTCCGTGGCTGCTATCTGGTACGGACGCATGGCCATGAGCACCTTTTGTTCCGTAAACACGCAGTAGCGCGTAAGAATGTTCAGAAGGGTGTGCCGGCTGAAGAAGGTAGCGGCAAAGTCGTCGAGGTCGCTTAGCACCTTGTTGCGCCCGTCCGCCCAGTAACTCGTAAACTCAAATGAGTTGCACGTCTTCTGCCGGGGCTTTGCCGCAGCCCTGCTCTGCTCCTTGATGTGGCTGGCGCGGGTGGTGTTGCTGTAGTACTTCGTTTCCGTGCCGTTGGAGATTACGAATATCTGCACATACTCAAACAGCGCATTGCCAGCCCAAAACGATTCGCGCCCATAGCGGTTAATCTGGTTAAACGCCTCGCGTAGCGACACTCCGCGCCGCTTCAACTCTATGTGGACCAGCGGCAGGCCGTTCACGAGTATCGTCACGTCGTAGCGGTTCGCACGCGTGCCGTTGTCCGCCTCATACTGGTTAATCACCTGTGTGGAGTTGTGGTGCACGTCCTTTTTGTCGATCAGGTAGATGTTCTTGGTTTGGCCGTTGTCGAGCGTGAGTGTCTTCACCTCGTCCTGCTGGATGGTCTGCGCCTTCTCGGTGATGCCCTTACCCTCGTTGGCTATCTCCGTCTTGAAGAACCGCTGCCACTCGTCGTCGGTAAACTCATAGTCGTTCAAGCGCTCCAGTTGCCGACGCAGGTTGTCCTTGAGTTGGTCCTCATTCTTGATTGGGGCATACTCGTAGCCCTGCTGCTGCAGCCGCTCTATGAGGCTGCGCTCCAGGTCGGCCTCGCTTTGGTAGTGCGTTTCGCAAACCACCTCGGGCCGCTCGTAGTGGTTCACAACTGTGCTTTGCGCATTCTCTGATAGTATGTCGTAGTTCTCTGCCATATTTACGCTGTTTTTCGCTTGAAATCAAGCAACTTGTCACGATAGTATTCATACTGTTGGCGGCGTGCCGCTATCTCCGCCGGTAGCCCCTCCTGCAGCGACGTGGTCAACGCCTCAAACCGGTCAAGAATGTTTGCAATTCGCTCTTGCTCTTCTAATGGAGGTACCGCTATAACTGCTTTTCCTAAATTCTGAGCAGAAATAGAGCAAATTTTTCCCTCTGATACATACTTCTTTATCTGAAGATGATAGTTGCTTCCTCTCAAAAAATGGGATAAATATCTCGGATTTAAATCACTTCTAAATATGAAACAAGCATCATGAACTGCGACTTTTTCTTCACCGAGCCATGCAACACCAACACCTATATCCATATTGTTCTCGCCAGCAGCTACAATAACAACATCATCTTTTTGGGCGAATCTCATCTTTTCAGCTTTTTCTGCCAAAAGGAATGTTCGTGTTGAGTGTGCTGTCAATCCATAATAGGTATAAATATCCCCATAATGAATACATGGTACACCATGCTCCACAATGTCGGTTCTAACAAAGCGTTTTCCTCTGATAAATGTTCCCACTTCGCTGAGTTTTTTCCACGTAATTACTTGCCCCCCCGTAAGTTATCAAATGAGAGCAACTGGTCGCGATAGTATTCATACTGCCGCTTGCGGCAGTCCAGCTCCGCCTCCAGCTCCGCCTCCAGCTCCGTAAACTTGTCTAATATCCTCACTATCTCCTCCTGTACCTCCATCGGCGGTATCGGTATTTCGATTTGTGAATATTTAGAAATCCATTGCCGTGAATGTTCCAAGGTTTGATATTTTATACACTTCATGGCATAATATACAAATCGGAACGAGATATCCACATCAGCTCTTGGTCTGAGCATCTTCATTGCTGAACTTTTAATTTTGAAATCAAAGTTCACCCAGTGAAATGATGTTGTAAAATCATCAAATATAATAACAGGATTCGCTTTGGAGGCACTGAATATACCTTCGGTTTCATCCGTATAACCAAGTATGAAGGTTTGCCCTGCTGTTAAGACAGGCAATCCAGATTCTATATAATCTTTGCATTTTACGATGTACTTGTTTGGCTGCTCATAAGATAAGCAATCATCAAGCTTCACAAACTCCACTCCGTCTGGGCAGAGTCGCTTTATCATATCATCGAGTCTACTCATAGTCTTCGTCGTTTTTAATATCCTCTATGTTTGCGCCGTTCGTTGCTCATCTGTTCCTTTATTCCACCATTTTCCTTGAAATGATTTTTCTGCCACTCTATCAAGCCCTTTAACATAACATCTGTCTGGAGAATCAGCGTTATAGCAATATTGCATATCGCTTCGGCAGACCGTTCCGCTATTTTCTGCGTGTAATCCTCTGGGGCGTTGTGCTTGCTGCAATATCGGCGTGTCTGCTCCGCCTTGGGCGAGTTGACAGGCCACAATTCTAAGCCGTGTACGCGCAGATAGTCTTTGTAATCCTCCAGCAACTCGTGCAAACTGGCGCGGTTCACATTCGTAAGTTTTATCTCCATTTCAGTGGATGTAATGCCGTCGATATTCCCCTCCACGATGTTTTGTTTGCCCGAGCGTGCTGCCTGAATCATCTGGTCTATGGTGCGGTCGCCACGCTCCAGATACTTGTGGGCAAAGTAGTAGGTAATATCGTAGATGATGACAGCCTTCTTGTAGCAAATGAGCGTAGTGTAGTCTTTGCCTTGGCGAAGGAACTGCTTGTCAACGGGTCGCCTTTCCATAGAGTTTATTTATTAATAGTTTATTTTTTATCATAAGCCTATTAGGCCTAAAATGCCTATTCTGCCTATTGTGCTCCTTCCAATTCTTTCACAATCTTGTCAATCTCTGCCCGCAGTTGCTCTTCGCGCGCCACAATCCCGCGGATGCGCTCGTTCAGTTCCGTGATGTTGACCGCCTCGCGCGTGTCTTCCTGCTCAACGTAGGTGGATACGCTGAGGTTGAAGTCCTCTGCTTCGATGTCGGCAGTGGTCACCACGTGCGAGAAGTGGGCAATCTCCTGCTTCTGCATGTGCGCCTCGTAAATCTTGGCGATGTTGGCATCGGAGAGTTTGTTTTTGTTGCCCTCGTGCACAAACTCCGCCGAGGCGTCGATGAAGCACACGCGGTTGTCGCTCTTGTTCTTTTTCAGTATCAGCAGACACGTGGCAATCGACGTACCGAAGAACAGGTTTTGCGGCAATTGGATTATGGTGTCCACATAGTTGTTGCTCACCAGATACTTGCGGATTTTCTGCTCCGCGCCGCTGCGGTAGAGTATGCCTGGAAACTCGACTATGGCTGCCGTGCCTTTTGGCGAGAGCCACGACAACATGTGCATAGTGAAGGCAAAGTCGGCCTTCGACCGCGGTGCAAGCACTCCCGCTGGCGAAAATCGTGGGTCGTTGATGAGCGTGGCGTCGCTGTCGCCGTCCCAAGGAATGGAGTAGGGTGGGTTCGACACGATGGCGTCAAACGGCTCCTCATCGGTGTGGAGAGGGTTGCGGAGCGTGTCGCCCAGTTGGATGTCGAAATGGTCGTAGTTCACGTTGTGCAGAAACATGTTCATGCGGCAGAGGTTGTAGGTCTTCAGGTTTATCTCCTGTCCGAAAAATCCGTCCTCCACATTCTTTGCACCGAGCACAAGGTTGAAGTTAAGCAGCAGAGAGCCGCTGCCGCATGCCGGGTCGTAGACCTTATTGACCGTGGTGCGCCCTGCTGCGGCAATCTTTGCCAGCAGGAAACTCACCTCGCCTGGGGTGTAGAACTCGCCGCCCTTTGTGCCTGAGTTGAGCGCATACATCTTGATTAGGTGCTCGTAGCAGATGCCAAACACATCGAGACCGCTTTCCATGTAGGTGGTGAAATTGAGGTCGCGCACGCTCTCGAGCAGCGTGGTGAGCAGAGCGTTACGCTCCGCCACTGTTGTGCCAAGCCCGTTGTCGTTGGTGTTGAAGTTGCTAAACAGTCCCTTCACGTCGTTTTCGCTCGCCTCGCCTATGGCGCTCTGCTCGATTGCCTTGAAATTGTTGGCAAGCGTGGTGTTGAGTTCTGTGTTGGCGCTTGCACCGTTGGCAACGTTGATGAAGAGTTGCGACGGCAGAATGAAGAAACCCTTGGCGTTGATAATTTGTCCGCGGGCATTCTCCGCCGTTGCGTCGCTCATGTTGGCATAGTCGGGATTCGGTACTCCAGCCTCAGCCATCAAGTGGTTGCAGTAGTCGGTAATATTCTCCGAAATGAAGCGGTAGAACAGCGCCCCGAGAGTATAGTCCATAAACTGCACCGACGACACCTTGCCTCCGTGCACCAGATTTGTTGCCATGCGCCATATCAGCGCTCCAAGTTCCCCTTTCAGTTCTTCAGTATTTTTTGCTATTCCCATTGTCGGATTATTCTTATGTCGATTTTTGCAGATCATCCAAAAATTGATTGAGTTTAACAGCGTCAACTTTTGGAAATGTAATGTTTTTTAATACGTCAAAATGATGATCATTGGTTACAATGTATTTTGCATTAGAAACAATGGCGCAGTCAACAAATTTATTGTCATCTTCATCGGCGGATATAAGATGAAAGGCAAAAGATGGTGATTTCATCACCACATTTCTTCTGTTGATTATGGTCGAAATGACGAATTCAGCAAGAAGCGGTGAAATGTTGCGTGAGATTACTTCTGAGTATTCTTCGATAATTTCATTGGTTATGCACATAACATATTTGCCATCAAGGAAATCCTGCCAAACTTGATGGTACTTGTTGCGCGCGGAGATTGCCATGATGAGGCAATTTGTGTCGAGCACTACTCTCATTGCTTCGTGTAGGGTGTGCGTTCGTGCAACGTGGCAAAAGAGTCGACTCTTTCTTGTGTCATTTCGCCACGTTCCCACATACCGTCAATCTCTTCTTGCACTTTCTTAGCGAAGAAATCTGAAATGGCTTGTTTCAAGTCAGCCAAAGCCTCGGGACTCTTCACCCATTGCATCATGTTGATTAAGTCAACTTGTGCTTCATTAAAAACCGTTGCTGCCATATCTGTTGTTCTTTTTAGTTCAGTTACAAAGTTAGTTCTTTTTTTGAATGAAATCAATGCCGTCACAAATAAGTTCTTTGTATACAAAAAAACAACCGCGACGTTTGAGTGAGAGAGAGAGAATCGTCGCGGTTGATGAATTAATAGGGCTTATTAATTGTCTTTTTTTTATTTCTTGTAGCGCAGCACCTGCACCGTGCGTGCCGGCAAGTAGAGTTTAAGCCACCCTATGCCGTGAGGGGCGTAGAGCGGGTCGTGGACGGTGAGATGCTCCACACTGTCGTCGATGTTGCCGAAGCCGCCGTAGATGGCTTGGTCGGAGTTGAGCACGTGGGTGTAACTGCCCTCTGGTGCCAGGATGCCGTAGTCGGCAAACGACTGCGACGGGTTGAAGTTGAACACAAACACGAGGTCGCCGCGCTTGAAGGCGAGCACCTGGTCGTCGTCCTTGTCCCAGAGTTTTTCCACCTGCGTGGCTTGGAAGTTGCGCTTCGAGCGCACAAGGTGGATAATGTCCTCGTCAAACTTGCCGAGGAATTTGTATTTCAAGTCCTCGCGATCCACGAGGTCCCACTGGCGGCGTGCGTACTTATACGACCATCCGTTGCCTTCACGCGGGAAGTCGATCCACTCCGGGTGGCCGAACTCGTTGCCCATGAAGTTGAGGTAGCCGCCATTGATGGTGGCGAGCGTCACGAGGCGTATCATCTTGTGGAGGGCAATGCCGCGCTCCACTGTCATGTTGTGGTCGTCGACCATCATGTGCCAGTACATCTCGGAGTCGATGAGACGGAAAATTATAGTCTTGTCGCCCACAAGCGCCTGGTCGTGGCTCTCGGCGTAGTTGATGGTCTTCTCATCGGCGCGGCGGTTGGTCAGTTCCCAGAAGATGGCTGTAGGCTTCCAGTCCTCGTCCTTCTTCTCCTTGATGGTCTTGATCCAGAAGTCGGGGATGCCCATCGCCATGCGGTAGTCGAAGCCTATGCCGCCGTCGCTCACCTTGTTGGCAAGACCCGGCATGCCGCTCATCTCTTCTGCGATGGTGATGGCATGAGGGTTAACCTTGTGGATGAGTTTGTTGGCAAGCGTGAGGTAGGTGATGGCGTTGGTGTCCTGACCGCCGTTGTAGTAGTCGTCGTACGACGAGAACGCCTGTCCGAGGCCGTGGTTATAGTAGAGCATCGAGGTCACGCCGTCGAAGCGGAAACCGTCGAATTTGTATTCCTCGAGCCAGAATTTGCAGTTCGACAAAAGGAAGTGGAGCACTTCGTTCTTGCCGTAGTCAAAGCAAAGTGAATCCCATGCCGGATGCTCGCGGCGGGAGTCGCCGTAGAAGTAGAGGTTGTAACTGCCGTCAAAGCGTCCAAGCCCCTCCGTTTCGTTTTTCACCGCGTGGGAGTGCACAATGTCCATAATCACGGCTATGCCGCGGCTATGGGCGTCGTCGATGAGGCGCTTCAACTCGTCGGGCGTGCCGAAACGGCTCGATGCCGCGTAGAAACTCGACACATGGTAGCCAAACGACCCGTAGTAGGGGTGCTCCTGGATGGCCATTATCTGGATGGCGTTGTAGCCGTCTTTCTCTATGCGCGGAAGCACCTCTGTGCGGAATTCCTCGTAGGTGCCCACACCCTCCTTGTTTTCCGCCATGCCTATGTGGCATTCGTAGATGAGCAACGGGTTGGTCTGTGGCTTGAAATCGGTCACCTTAAACTTGTATGGGCGGGCGGGTTGCCACACCTGTGCCGAGAAAATCTTTGTGCTTTCGTCCTGCACCGTGCGGGTGGAGTAGGCTGGGATGCGCTCTCCGCAGCCGCCGTCCCAGTGCATTTTCAGTTTGTAGAGGTCGCCGTGCTTCATCGCGTCCTTCGGCAGCGAGATTTCCCACACGCCTCCGTCGATGCGTTTCAAGGCATAGCCCTCGGTTTCTTTCCAATCATTAAACGTGCCGATGATATAGATTGCTGTGGCGTTGGGCGCCCATTCGCGGAAAGTCCAGCCCGTGCGAGTCTTGTGGAGTCCGAAATATTGGTGTGCGTTGGCAAAGTCCACAAGCGACAAGTCCTTGCCTGTCAGTTCTTTTTCTTTGCGCACAGCGTCTTCGTGCCGACCGTTGATTGCGTCGGCATATGGTTCAAGCCACTCGTCGTGGCGTATGAGAGCTAAGGTCTTTTTCATCGGTAATTGTAAGTTTTTTATGATCAGAAAATTTTAATAGTTCTTGTTTTGTTAAACATAGGGAGACAGTCGACATGGCTATGCATGCCTTCTTTTTACAAAAGTATATAAAAATTATGGATTAATATGCCGTAGCACGATTTTTTCAGTGGAAAATTGAAACAAAAAATAAGCCCGGCAACAGGACAGGCCGGGCTTAAAAACACAAAACGATAGTGCCTGAAGACGCTATTATCGCTAACCATCATCTTCCGCGTTCTATCAAAACGATCACCTTATTCACCTTGCTTAATTTACCATTTTATATGACAAACACCTTTTGCCCCGATTTTGTTTTCATCAGCCTCAATAATTTATATTATTTAACATGAAGCGCAATGAACGAGAAACAAAGTTGAAATGCATGAGCCCAAACTTATCTGTCAGAGAGGGGGAGCGTCCCGTCGGGACGCCATATTGAAAACCCCAGGCTTCAGCCTGGGGCGAATTGATAATCAGATATTTGCACCCCGTAGGTGGTGCTACAAGGGCGATTCGTGTTTTTGGGGGGGGCGCTACAGCGATTTGCTGATGCGCTCCATTGCTTCCGTGCAGTCTTCGTGTGTGCCGAAGGCGGTGAGGCGCAGATAGCCTTCGCCCGACGGCCCGAAGCCGCTGCCTGGGGTGCTCACAATGTTGACATCGCGTAGCAGATGGTCGAAAAATTCCCATGAGGTCATGCCGTTGGGCGTGCGCACCCAAAGGTATGGCGAGTTGACGCCGCCATAGACGGTGAGTCCGGCTTTGGTCAGCCCCTTGCGCATTGTCTTTGCGTTGTTGAGATAGTAGTCGATGGTTTCGCGCACCTGCCTCTTGCCCTCTGGGGTATAGATGGCTTCCGCACCGCGTTGCGTCACGTACGACGTGCCGTTGAACTTGGTGCACTGGCGGCGGTTCCAGATTTGGTTGAGTTGCACTGTCTTGCCCGTCGAGGTCTTGACGGTGAGCAAATCAGGTATCACCGTGTAGCCGCATCTCACGCCCGTGAATCCTGCCGTCTTCGAGAAACTGCGGAACTCGATGGCGCAGTGCTTTGCTCCCTTGATTTCAAAGATGGAGTGGGGCACGTTGTCCTCGGTGATGAATGCTTCGTAGGCTGCATCGAAGAGTATCAGCGCGTCGTTGGCAAGCGCATAGTCCACCCATTTCTTCAACTGGTAGTGGGTGAGCGTAGTGCCTGTGGGGTTGTTCGGGAAACAGAGGTAAATCACATCGACGTGCTTGCGCGGAATCTCGGGCACAAAACCGTTGTCGGCATTGCACGGGAAGTAGGTGATGTCGCTCCACAATCCTTGACTGTCTACCGTTCCTGCGCGCCCTGCCATGGCGTTGCTGTCGACATACACCGGATAGATGGGGTCGGTCATGCCTATCACGTTCGAGCCGAGGATGTCTACAATGTTGCCGCAGTCGCTCTTCGCTCCGTCGCTCACAAACACCTCGTTGGGGTGCAAGCAGATGCCCCGTGAGGCATAGTCCTCGCGGATGATGGCTTCGCGAAGGAAGGCATAGCCCTGCTCTGGGCCGTAGCCGCGAAAGGTGCTTGCGTCGGCAAGTTCGTCGACGGCACGGTGCATTGCCTCGATTGAGGCCTTCGGCAACGGACGGGTCACGTCGCCGATGCCCAAACGGATGAGTTTGGCGTCGGGATTGGCTGCTTTGTAGTTTTTCACCTTTTCGGCGATGTCGGCAAACAGATAGTTGCCTGGCAAGCGGAGGAAATTCTCGTTTATTTGCATTGACTATTATTTCTTGTAAGCGTCTTCGTGTACTCCTGCTACCGCGCGCCCGCTCGGGTCGTTCACGTTCTTGAACGATGCGTCCCACGCCAGCGCTTCGGCGGTTGAGCAAGCCACGCTTGGCACGCTTGGCACACTCTTCGCTGCGCTCTCCGATGGGAAGTATTCCTCAAAGATTGAGCGGTAGTAGTATTCTTCTTTGTTTTGTGGTGGGTTGATTGGGAAGCGTTCTGCGGCATGCGTCATCTGCTCGTCGCTAACGGCTGCTGCCGTGACTTCTTTCAAGGTGTCGATCCAACTGTAGCCCACGCCGTCGGAAAATTGCTCTTTCTGGCGCCATGCCACGCTCTCTGGCAGCATGTCGGCAAAGGCTTCGCGCACAATGCGTTTTTCGATTGTCTTGCCGGGACACATCTTTGCTTCTGGGTTGAGGCGCATAGCCACGTCGAGGAAATCCTTGTCGAGGAATGGCACACGGCCTTCAACACCCCATGCCGACAGCGATTTGTTGGCACGCAGGCAGTCGTAGAGATACAGTTTGGAGAGTTTTCTCACTGTCTCCTCGTGGAATGCCTTTGCATCGGGAGCCTTGTGGAAATAGAGGTAGCCGCCAAACACCTCGTCGGCGCCTTCGCCGCTGAGCACCATCTTGATGCCCATGCTTTTGATCACTCGCGCCAAGAGATACATCGGTGTGGATGCGCGGACGGTGGTAACGTCGTAGGTCTCAATGAAGTAAATCACGTCGCGCACGGCGTCGAGTCCTTCCTGAATGGTGTAGTTGATTTCGTGGTGCACTGTGCCGATGTGGTCTGCGACTTCGCGTGCCTTAGCCAAGTCTGGCGCGCCCTTCAAGCCAACGGCAAACGAGTGGAGTTGTGGCCACCATGCTTCTTTGGTGCTGTCGGTCTCAATGCGGCGCGCTGCGAACTTCTTCGCAACGGCTGAAATCACAGAACTGTCGAGGCCGCCCGAGAGGAGCACACCGTAAGGCACGTCGCTCATCAGTTGGCGCTTCACTGCGTCCTCAAGCGCATCGTGGAGTTGCTTCACGTCGGCAGGGTTGTCCTTCACGGCGTTGTACTCCATCCAGTCGCGCTTGTACCAGCGCACCATCTTGCCCTCGCTGCCACGGTAGTAGTGGCCGGGAAGGAATGGCTCGTAACTCTCGCAGAAGCCTTCCAGTGCTTTCAGTTCGCTTGCGCAGTACACCTTGCCGTCGCTGTCGTGACCTATGTAGAGTGGAATTACGCCTATCGGGTCGCGGGCAATGATGAAGTCGTCGGCCTCCTCGTCGTAGAGGGCGAAGGCAAAGATGCCGTTCAACTCCTCGAGGAAGTCAACGCCTTTTTCACGGTAGAGGGCGAGAATCACCTCGCAGTCGGAACCGGTGGCAAACTCATATTTGCCTTCGTAGCGCTGGCGGATTTCGCGGTGGTTATAGATTTCGCCGTTGACGGCGAGTATTTGCTTGCGGTCGGGTGAAAACAAGGGTTGGCCGCCGCTCTCCGGATCGACAATCGACAGGCGTTCGTGGGCAAGAATCGCTGTCTTGCCGCAGTAAATGCCGCTCCAGTCTGGTCCGCGGTGGCGTATTTTTTTCGACATTGCAAGGGCCTTGCTTCGCAGTTGCTTTGCATCGTCGCTGATGTTGAATATCGCTGCTATTCCACACATAATGCTCGTGTTTTGGTTTTATTTTTGGTTTAGGAATGTGTCGATCTTTGCTGCCGCTTGGCGGCCGCCGGCAATACAACGCACCACGAGGCTCGCTCCTGTGGCTGCGTCGCCTGCAAAAAACACGTTGCTTGGCAGTTCAGGTTGCTGGGGCTTGAGGAAGCCCATGGCGAGGAGCACAAGGTCGGCCTTGATTGTTTCGGTCTTGCCTGTAGGCTTCATTATTGGGCGTCCGCCCTCTGGATTTGGCTGCCATTCAACCTCTTCCACGTCAACGCTAACGACTTTGCCGTTCTTGCCGTTGAACTTGGTGGACGACAGACACCAACGGCGCTCGCAGCCTTCTTCGTGGCTCGAACTTGTGCGGAGCACCTGAGGCCACATTGGCCATGGCGTGGCTGGGTTGAGCCCTACCGGTGGCTTTGGCATAATCTCGATTTGTGTCACCGACGTTGCACCTTGGCGGATGCTTGTGCCGATGCAGTCGCTACCTGTGTCGCCACCGCCGATCACGAGCACTTTCTTGCCCTTGGCTGTAACGCGCTCGGCGTCGCTGAATGTTTGTCCGGCAAGCACCCGGTTCTGCTGTCCGAGCAAGTCGAGGGCGAAGTGGATGCCCTTGAGGTCGCGGCCCGGTATGTTGAGGTCGCGTGCTTGCGGTGTGCCTGTGCAGATGGCATAGGCGTCGTAGCCCTCTGGAAGGTTGAGTATGTCGATGTCGGCGTTGGTTTCAAACTTGATGCCCTCTTCCTCCATAATCTTCACGCGGCGATCGATGATGGCCTTGTTCAACTTGAAGTTAGGGATGCCGAAGCGGAGCAGTCCGCCGATATATTCCAATCGCTCGTAGACAGTCACTTCATAGCCGCGGCGGTTGAGTTGGTTGGCTGTGGCGAGACCTGCAGGACCCGAGCCGATTACCGCCACGCGCTTGCCGTTGCGCTTGGGTTGGCGCGGCACTACATAGCCTTCGCGGAATGCCACCTCGGCGATGGCGGCCTCGTCCTCGCGGACGGTTACAGGTGCGTCGGCGGTGAGTTTGAGCACACAACTCTTCTCGCAGAGTGCCGGACAGATGCGGCCGGTAAACTCTGGGAAGTCGTTGGTCAGTGACAAGATCTCATACGCCTCGTGCCATTTGCCCTTGTAGATGGCATCCTGAAATTCTGGCGGACGGTTGCCCAGCGGACATGCCCAGTGGCAGAACGGTACGCCGCAGTCCATGCAGCGCGATGCCTGAAGTTTGCGCTCCGAGGTGTTGAGCGTCTGCTCAACCTCTCCGAAGTCGCGTATACGGTCGTGGATGGGGCGATAGCCAGCCTCTTGGCGCGGGACGGTAAGAAAAGCCTTAGGATTACCCATTATATTGTTTCGTTTTAATCGGTTGTGATGAATCTGTTAATAATCGCGTTGCACTTCGGCAATCTTCTGCTGGAGTTTGAGCATCTGCTCTTCGGCAAGCACTCGCTTGTACTCAATCGGCGTTACTTGGATGAAGTCATCGACGAAACGGTTCCATTCGTCAAGCATCTGGCGCGCAAGTGCCGAACCCGTGTAGCGGTAGTGCTGACGGATGAGTTCGTGCAACTCCTTGCGGGCGGTTGAATCCTCGATGAGTGAGAGTTCCACCATCTCCATGTTACAGAAGTAGTCAAACTTGCGGTCTGGGTCCCATACGTAGGCCACGCCACCGCTCATACCGGCTGCAAAGTTGCGGCCTGTTTCGCCGAGCACAACCACGCGTCCGCCGGTCATATATTCGCAGCAGTGGTCGCCAACGCCTTCAACAACGGCAATGGCGCCTGAGTTTCTCACTGCGAAACGCTCGCCTGCGCGTCCGTTGATGTATACCTCACCGCTCGTTGCTCCGTAGAGGAGGGTGTTGCCGGCAATGGTGTTCTTCTCGGCGGCAAAGTTGCTTCTCACTGGTGGCATCACTGCGATGCGGCCGCCGCTGAGACCCTTGCCGAGATAGTCGTTGGCTTCACCTTCGAGTTTGAAACTGATGCCGTGGGCAAGGAATGCTCCGAAACTTTGTCCGGCTGAGCCCTTGAACTTCACGGAGATGCTTTCATCGGCCAAGCCAGGGTTGCCGAATTTCTCAGCCACAAGGCCGGAAATCATAGCGCCCACGGCACGGTCGGTGTTGCCGATGGCATATTCGAGCGACACCTCTTTGCCGCACTCGATGGCTGGACGTGCAGCCTCGATGATTGAGCGGTCCATCACATGGTCGATGTCGTGTTGCTGCTCTTCGTTGTTGTGGATGGCTGCGTCGCTCTCCTCGCGGTGTAGCATGCGGGAGAAGTCGAGCAGTGCTGCCTTGTCGTTGTAGGCTGAATGGTTGGTTTCGATGAGGTCGGTGCGTCCGATGATGTCGTCAAACTTGCGGAAGCCCATCTCTGCCAAGTATTCGCGCACTTCCTCGGCGAGGAAGCGGAAATAGTTCACCACATAGTCGGCATGTCCGCGGAAGTGGGCACGTAACTCTGGATTTTGTGTTGCCACACCCACAGGGCAGGTGTTGGAGTGGCATTTGCGCATCATCACGCAACCGAGCACGATGAGCACCGTGGTGCCAAATCCAAACTCTTCTGCGCCGAGAAGCGCCATGCTGATGATGTCGTGGCCAGTCTTGAGTTGGCCGTCGGTTTGCAGGCGTACCTTGCCGCGCAAGCCGTTGCGCACGAGGGTTTGTTGGGTCTCGCTCAAGCCAATTTCTGGCGAGATGCCGGCGTAGCGCATCGATGATGCCGGAGATGCTCCTGTGCCGCCTTCTGCACCCGAAACTACGATAAGGTCGGCTTTTGCTTTCGCCACACCGGCAGCGATGGTGCCGACACCGCTCTCTGCCACGAGTTTCACGCTGATTTTGGCCTTCGGGTTAACGTTCTTGAGGTCGAAAATCAATTGCGCGAGGTCCTCGATTGAGTAGATGTCGTGGTGCGGTGGAGGCGAAATCAGTGAGATGCCTGGGATGGAGTGACGCGTGCGGGCAATCACTTCATTGACCTTGAAGCCAGGCAACTGGCCGCCTTCTCCAGGCTTCGCTCCCTGTGCCACCTTTATCTGTATCTCTTCGGCGTTGACCAAATATTCTGTGGTCACGCCAAAGCGTCCTGATGCTATCTGTTTTGTTTTGCTCGACAGCGACACTCCGTCTACGTCGGCGTGGAAGCGTTCGCTGTCCTCGCCGCCTTCACCGGTGTTGCTGCGTGCGCCGAGGCGGTTCATCGCAAGTGCCAAGGCTTCGTGTGCCTCTTTGCTGATTGCGCCAAACGACATGGCGCCAGTAACAAAGTGTTTTACGATTTCTTCCACTGGCTCAACCTCGTCGATGGAGATTGGGTTCTTCTTAAAGGTAAAGAAGTCGCGCAAGAATATTGGCTCTGCCTTGTGGTCTACGGCATTGGTAAATTCCTTGAACTTCTTGTAACTGCCAAGGCGTGTCGCCAACTGGAGGGTGGAGATGGTTTCTGGGTTCCATGCGTGGCGCTCGCCGTCCTTGCGGAACGAGAACTGGCCTACGTTTGGCAATATCGCTTTTTCGTCTTCTACGGCAAAGCCTTCATCGTGGAAGCGCTTGTAGTTTTCGGCAATTTCTTCCAGACGGATACCACCGATTGTTGAGGTTGATGTGCCGAAATATGCCTTTAGCAATTCTTCGCTCAAGCCCACGGCCTCGAAAATCTTGGCGCCGCGGTAGGAGCGGATGGTGCTGATACCCATCTTGCTCATCACCTTATAGAGTCCCTTGCGAAGGGCTTTGATATAGTTCTTTTCTGCTGTCGAGTAGTCCATCTGCACTTCGCCGCGGCGCACAATGTCGTCGAGCACGGCAAATGCCATGTATGGGTTGATGGCGCTCGCTCCGTAGCCCAACAGGAGGGCGGCGTGCATCACTTCGCGTATCTCGCCGCTCTTCACGATGAGGGCGGTTTGCACACGCTTCTGCACCGAGATGAGGTGGTGGTGCACTGCACTCACAGCCAGTAGCGATGGGATGGCTGCGTGTTCGGCGTCGATGTCCTCATCGGTGAGTACAATGTAGTTAACGCCTTCGTCAACCGATGCTTCTGCTTTGCGGCAGAGGTCGTGAAGTGCTTCTTGCAGTCCGGCTTTGCCTTTGGCTGCTTCGAAGAGCATTGGCAACTTCACGGTGTTGAAGCCTTTATAGCGGATGTTGCAGAGTATGTCGAGTTGGGTGTTGTTGAGCACGGGGTGGGGCAGACGCACCATCTTGCAGTGCGACTCGTTTGGCACGAGGATGTTCATGCCCACGGCTCCGATGTATTCCGACAGCGACATGACGAGTTCCTCGCGGATTGGGTCGATTGCCGGGTTGGTTACCTGTGCAAACTGCTGGCGGAAGTAGTTGAACAGCAGTTGCGGACGGTTACTCAACACTGCCAACGGGGTGTCGTTACCCATAGATGCTGTTGGCTCGGCGCCGTTGGCACACATTGGCATAATAGTGCGCTCAATGTCCTCACGTGTGAAGCCGAAGGCGCGCAGACGGCGGCCAAAGTGGCTCACTGCGTTGTCCACCTTACGACCGCTGCGGAGGTTATGGAGTTCGATACGATTGGTCGACAACCACTGGCGGTAGGGGCGTGCCGTAGCAAGTTGCTCCTTGAGTTCGCCGTCGTAGAAGATTTTGCCTTCTTGAGTGTCAACGAGCAAGATTTTGCCCGGTTGCAAGCGACCTTTTTCTTTAATCTCCGATGGCTCGAAGTTGATCACGCCAGCCTCGCTCGCCACTACCATCATGTCGTTGTTGGTGATGAGGTAGCGCGCTGGACGCAGACCATTGCGGTCGAGCATTCCGCCGGCATAGCGGCCGTCGCTGAAGAGCAGCGCTGCTGGGCCGTCCCATGGCTCCATGAGGATGGAGTGGTACTCATAGAAGGCTTTCAGGTCTTCGCTGATTGGGTTCTTGTCGTTGAACGACTCAGGCACGAGCATCGCCATGGCGTGAGGCAGGCTGAGGCCTGACATCACGAAGAATTCCAACACATTGTCGAGCGATGCGGAGTCGCTCATGTCGGGTTGGATGATAGGGCGGATGTCTTTTACGTTGCCGAGTGTTGGGGTCGACAGCACACTCTCCCTCGCTTCCATCCATGCGCGGTTGCCGCGGATGGTGTTGATCTCGCCGTTGTGTGCCAAAAGGCGGAACGGCTGCGCGAGGCTCCACGTTGGGAACGTGTTGGTGCTGAAGCGTGAATGCACGAGGGCGAGGCCGCTCGTGAAGTATGGTTGTGTCAAGTCGGGGAAGTACTCGCGCACCTGTGTCGACGAGAGCATTCCCTTGTAGACTATGTTTTTGCTTGAAAGTGAAACGACATAGAAGTCCTTGTCGTTGATGCGTCGCTCAATGCGCTTGCGGATAAGGTAGAGCGTGCGCTCGAAATTTTCTACATCGGTCACGCCTGTGACAAACAGTTGCTTGATGTCGGGCTCTGTGGCCAATGCGTCCTTGCCGAGAATCTGCGAGTTGACTGGCACATTGCGGAGGTGCATGAGGGTAAGGCCTTCACGCTCAATCTCTTCGATAATGATGCTCAGAATTGCCGATTGGCGCTTCTCGTCTTTCGGAAGGAAAACCAAACCGGTGCCATATTTGCCTTTCTCTGGCACAGGAATGCCCTGCAGAAGGATAAACTCGTGTGGTATCTGCAAAAGGATACCGGCTCCGTCGCCTGTCTTGTTGTCGGCGCCCTCTGCTCCACGGTGCTTCATGTTTTCGAGCACTTTCAAAGCAGAGTCTACCAGTTCATGCGATTTGTCGCCGTGGATGTTGACGAGCATGCCCACACCGCATGCATCGTGTTCGTAAGATGAATCGTACAGCCCCAAGGGCTGCTGGCTTTGTTCGCCTGATTCTTGCGTTTTGTGAGAAAAACGCTGTTGCTGATTTAATTTATCTGTCATAATCCCGCTTTTAACCTCTGTTTACTTACAAATTGATTGCAAAGTTAGCCAAAAATAAGAGAATAACAAACAAATGTTTGAAAAAATATGTGATTTTGTAGTAAAAAGATTGTTTTATTGTTGATTTGTGGAAAAATGAAAGTAAAAATCGACGTTTTAAGACTTATTTCATATTCATTAGCACTTTTTTGCAAGCATTTCACGCCACCAGTAAGGGACATTTATATTCAATTACCGGGAATCTTGAGTGCAAAAATTCCACATCAAGTTGTGACGGATGAAGACACAACATTTGACAAACTTGCACTATCTTTGCACTCAAAATCAAAGTTATGGAACGGAAATTCAAGACTTCGGCCAAATGTGCCGGTTGTGTAAAGGCTATCGGCGAAAAGTTGTCTACAGCCCTCGGTGATGGTGAATGGTCAATCGACCTCAATTCTGCCGACCGAGTACTCACGGTCTCTGTGGCTGAACCTGCCGATGCAGTAATCGAGCAATTGGTGCGCGAGGCTGGCTTCAAAATTGAAAAAATCTAATCTCTTATAAGACTATGAACAAATGTTTTGCAGCGGTTGCTGTGTCGGCTGTCGTGCTCCTTTCGGCTTGTAGCGGCAGCGGCTCAAAGTCTGCCGACTCTTCAGCCACCGATTCTTCTGCTGTAGCGCAGACTGAAACGGAGGGCGGAGAGGCTAAGGTTGTCGACCTCACTCTCGATATGTTTGGCAAACAGGTGCTTGACCTCAATGCCGATGTGCCTAAGTATCTTGGCAACCGTCCTTGCGTAATCGATTTCTATGCCACTTGGTGCGGGCCGTGCTCGCAGATGGCGCCAGTGGTGGAAAAACTATCTGGAAAATTTGCCGGCAAGGTCGACTTCTATCGTGTGGACATCGACAAGGAGGCTGATTTGGCGTCCGATGTGTTTGGCGTGACTGCCGTGCCTACGTTTGTCTATATCGACATGGACGGCTCTATCAACACCTCGATGGGTGCGTCTACGGAGTCGGATATGATTTCCAACATCAATAAGTATTGCCTTAACAAATAAATGCTATGGTCGATGAGACTAAATATGTAGAGAAACTCGAGGCGCGTGGCATCAAGCCTACTGCCATGCGTATCCTCATACTGCGCACCATGATGCAGACGCGGCAGGCAATGTCGCTCATCGACATCGTTGACATGCTTGTAACTGCTGAAAAGTCAACAGTGTCGCGCACCTTGGCGCTTTTCTTGTCTCATCATCTTGTGCATAGCATCGACGACGGAAGCGGTGCGCTGAAGTATGCCGTCTGCAGCGACTCTTGTTCTTGTGACGTGGACGACCTTCATGTGCATTTCTTCTGCACTCATTGCCAACGCACACTTTGCCTCCGCGGGCTTCCGGTGCCAGTGGTACATTTGCCCGAAGGCTTCTCGCTCGACAGTGTGAATTATGTGATGAAGGGCGTCTGTTCGGACTGCGCCCACAAGAATTCTTAGATTTTCACGCCTTCGCCGGTGTACTTGTTGCCTACGCCAATGCCGAAAAGTGCAAAGTCGTAGACCACAGGGTCGTCGGGACGGAGACTGCGCAGCAGTGCGGTGAGTTGCTCCACGGCTTTGCGGTCGTTGCCGCGGCGTGTGAGCAGGCCGAGCGCACGTGCGGTGTTGCCTACATGCACGTCGAGGGGAATGAACAGTTGCGAGGGACGGATTGACGACCACACACCGAGGTCGACGATGCCGTCGTTGCGCACAAGCCATCGCAGTGCCATGTTTATGCGTTTCAATGCTGTGGTGTCGAGCCCTGACGGGAGGCAACGGCTGTTTGTTGTGCCACCGTTGGCATTGGTAAATTCCTGCGACAGGAGTCGCACAAGTTCCCATGAGGGGAATGCGTTTTCGCTCACCTTGTTGGCTTTGGCAAAGGCATCGACCGATGGGTAACGGCTATAGATGGCGCGAAGTCCGCGCAGAAAATATGCAAAATCGTCGGAGAAAAACGTGCGGTGGATGTTGAATCGTTCGCCGAGTTCTTCGTATCCCTTGTCCATCACGTAGTTATATGGTTGAAAGTCCATCAGCCGAAGCATCTTGTTGCAGTTGCTGCAAATCATCTTGCGGTTGCCCCAGGCTATGGTGGCTGAGAGAAATGCGGCGATTTCGATGTCGGCAATGGCGGTAAAGCGGCGCGGAAACTGCACAGGGTCGGCGTTGACAAACTCTGGCGCGTTGATGCGACGTGCCTCGCGGTCGAGCAGGTCGGCCACTTCGGGTATTACTATCGGGGCATCCATCGGTCAAGTTCTTCCATTGTTATGCCACGGCGCTCAGCATAGTCCTGACGCTGGTCGGTGGCAACGTTGCCAACCATGAAATAGTGCGACTCGGGGTGCGAAATCATAAAGCCGCTGATGCTTGATGCGGGCTTCATCGCTCCGTTGGAGGTTACTTCTATTCCTACGTGACTGAAGTCTACAAGTCGTTGCAGTGTGAAGATTGCCCATTGGTCGGGCAACTGCGGATAGCCGGCTGCCGGACGGATGCCTTGATATTCGCATCGCAGGGCGCGCTCGCAGTCGCAATGCTCGTTGGGAGCATAGCCCCATATCTGTCGGCGGGCGCGTGCGTGCACGAGTTCTGCCGATGCCTCTGCCAAGCGGTCGGACAGCGACTGGTATAGCAGTTCCTTGAAGTCGTCGTTGCCGTGGTAGCCGCTGATGATGTCTTCAATCTGCTGGCCTACGGTCACGGCAAATGCGCCGATATAGTCTTTGCCTTTGCCTATGGGGCGGATAAAGTCGGCAAGCGACAAGCATGTCTTTTGGTCTTTCTGCTGGCGGAGTACTGGCAGAACCATGTCGCCGTCGGCGGCGTGTATGATGATGTTGTCGCCGTCGGAGTTGGCTTCCTGCAATACAACACGTGCCTTGATGCTATGGTTGGCGTCGCGCACGAGGCGGGCAAGTGCCGCACGGGCTTCTTTCAGTAGTTGCATCGCCTCGGTGGCTTTGCTGCGGTCCTTCTCGGGCTGTGCGGCGAGCCATTGCGCCTGACAGTGGTCGCAGCCGTGCACCTCGGCAAGGGCTGCAAACTTTGCGTCGAGTTGCCACACGGGAAAGAATGCCCGCCAGTTGATGTATTCGATGGCTTCCTTTACGGTTATCTCAACATCGGTGGCGCCCATCTGCGCAGGCTTCGGGGAAATATAGTTGTCCCAGTCGAGTGTGAGTGCGCGGCTACGCGCCTCTTCAAGGCTGAGCAATGGTATCTTTGATTCTTCGTAGGCAATGCGCTGACTCTCGTGCTGCTGGCGGATGCGGCTCTCGGCTGCCTCTGGGTCGGTGGCAATCTCTTGCATCAGCGACGGCAGCACGGCGGCGTCGCGGGTGTAGGCCACGATATGGTCGTAGCAAGGGGCTATCTTCACTGCCGTATGCACTGCCGAAGCGGTGGCGCCGCCCACAAGGATGGGTATCGACAGTCCGCGCTCGTTCATCAGTCGCGCCACGTTGCACATCTCTTCGAGCGACGGAGTGATGAGGCCGCTAAGTCCGATGTAGTCGGCGTTCTCGCGCACTGCAGTGTCGATGATGTCTTCGGCTGGCACCATCACACCCATGTCGATCACGTCGTAGCCGTTGCATCGCATCACCACGCCTACGATGTTCTTGCCGATGTCGTGCACGTCGCCTTTCACGGTGGCAATCACAATCTTTCCAGCCGACGACTTGCCTGATGCCGACTGCTCTTCTTCGATGAATGGCTGTAGCCATGCCACGGCGGTCTTCATGGCGCGAGCGCTCTTCACCACCTGCGGCAGAAACATCTTGCCATCGCCGAAGAGTTCGCCAACACGGTTCATACCGTTCATCAATGGTTGCTCGATTACGGAAATCGCTGAGCCATGTTCTTTCATCGACCGCTCGAGTATTGGCTCAATGCCTTCGGTGCGGCCTTTCACGAGCATCAGGCTCAAAGCCTCGTCGGCGGGCATGCTAGCATAGTCTATCTCGTTGGCTTGCGCTGTGGTTGCCTTTGCATCTTTCAGTTCCACTGCCAGTTCGAGCAGGCGCTCGGTGGCTTCGGGGTGACGGCACAGGAGTGCATCCTCGATGATGGAGCGTCGGTCCGCGGGTATTTCTTCGTAAGGCATCATCGCCGCTGCGTTGACAATGCCCATGTCCATGCCGCGCGCTATGGCGTGGTAGAGAAACACCGAGTGCATTGCCTCTCTCAGATAGTTGTTGCCGCGAAACGAGAACGACAGGTTGCTCACACCGCCGCTTACTTTGGCGTAAGGGAGGTTCTGCTTTATCCAACCAACGGTCTCGATAAAGTCGAGGGCGTAGCGGTTGTGGCTGTCGATGCCGGTGGCTATGGCAAGCACGTTGGGGTCGAAAATTATGTCTTCAGGCGGAAAACCCACCTTTTCGGTAAGCAGTTTGTAGGCGCGTCCGCAGATTTCTGTGCGGCGCTCGAAGGTGTCGGCTTGGCCCTGCTCGTCGAATGCCATCACCACTGTTGCTGCACCCATCTCTTTGATGAAGCGAGCATGGGCGAGAAATGGCTCTTCGCCCTCTTTAAGGCTGATGGAGTTGACGATGCCTTTGCCTTGCACGCATTTCAGACCGGCTTCGATGACTTCCCATTTTGAGGAGTCAATCATTATCGGCACTCGTGCTACGTCGGGCTCTGATGCCAAGAGGCGCAGGAAATGCACCATCTCTGCCTTGGCGTCGAGCATGCCGTCGTCCATGTTCACGTCGACAATCTGCGCGCCTGCCTCCACTTGCTTCAAGGCTATCTCGATGGCTTCGCCATAGTTCTTTTCGTTGATGAGTCGCAGGAATTTGCGGCTGCCTGCTACGTTGCACCGCTCGCCCACGTTGGTGAAGTTCTGCTCGTGCGACACCACCTTCAGGTCGAGTCCGGCAAGGCGCATCTCTCGCTTCACGGGCTGCGCCTTGCGCGGGCTGTGGGCGTGCGCCACTTCGGCTATGGCACGTATATGGGCTGGCGTGGTGCCGCAGCATCCGCCGGCTATGTTGATCACTCCGGCATCCATCATCTTAGCAAGGTGCGACGCTGTGATGTCGGGCGTTTCGTCGTATTCGCCCATTGCGTTTGGCAATCCGGCGTTAGGGTAGAGCATCACTGCCGACTCGGTGAGGGTGGCGAGTTGCTTTACGTAGGGCTCGAGGCTCTCTGCTCCGAAGCCGCAGTTGAGGCCGATGGCTATGGCGTTGGCGTGTGCCGTACTTGCTACAAACGCCTCTATGGTTTGTCCGGCAAGCATGCGGCCGCCCGTCGACGACAGGGTGGCTGACAGCGCTATCTCCACCTCGCGGCCTTGGCGGCGGATGGCTTCGCGCGTGGCGGCAATGGCTGCCTTCACGTTGAGTGTGTCGAAGATTGTTTCGCAGAGGATAAGATCCACACCGCCTTCAATCAGCGCGCTGATTTGCTCAACGTAGGCATTAAAGAGTGTGTCGAAGTCGAGGTCGCGCGAGGCTGGGTCTTCCACGTTGGCAGACATCGACAGGGTCTTGCTTGTAGGCCCCACACTGCCTGCCACCCAGCACATACGTCCTTGGGCGATGCGCTTGTCGCACTCCCGACGGGCTATCGCTGCCGCAGCGCGGTTGATTTCCGCTACCTTGTCGACCAGGCCGTAGTCGGCCATCGAGATGGCGTTGGCGTTGAATGAGTCGGTTTCTATGATGTCGGCGCCGGCGTCGAGGTAGGCGCTGTGGATTTCAGCGATGACCTCGGGACGCGTGAGGCACAACACGTCGTTGCACCCCTTCAGTTTGTGGGGATGGTCGGCAAAACGGCTTCCGCGGTAGTCTTCCTCCTGCAGATTGTATTGCTGTATCTGTGTTCCCATAGCGCCATCGAGCACGAGTATGCGTTCCGACAGTGCTTTTCTCAAATCTTCGTTCATCAAAAAAATCTTATATATATGTTTCGTAGTGCGGCAACCTGCGCCGCTATTGCAGACCGCTATTCCGGTTGGATATCCTCTTCCAGTGGCAGAGGCTTCCATCCCTCGCCGTAGGTGTCGTAGGCATCGGTTACGATGACAAATGCCCGTGGGTCGGCCTCCTTGATCTTGGCTTTCACGATGTTGGCTTCCTTATAGTTCACCACAAGCATAAGCATCTCCTTGTCGGCCTTGGAGTAGAGACCCGAACTCTTGATGCATGTGCCCGAACGGTCGAGGTCGGTGAGGATGTAGTTGTGGAGTTTGGTGAGTTTCTCGTCGCTGATGATAAACAGCAGTTTGTCGTTTTTCGCACCAGTGATGGTGAATGCCACAACTCGCGACTGGATGAAGATGGCAATCAGCGAGTAGAGCATCAGCGTGAGCGACGGGTTTTCGGCGGCTACCGAAGAGTGGCTGCCCACACCGAAGCAAATCACTATCACACCGAATATCATCACCATTGAGTCAACTAAAAAG
>CAVEIP010000001.1:72854-73529 GCA_963615935.1 [Ruminococcus] lactaris
CGCCAGTAGTTGCCTGGTTGCGCACCACGATGCCGCAGCCAATGACGATGAGCGTTGCGCCGAGCAGGGCGGCAAGCATCAGGTCGTTGGATAGGTCAATCAGTCCGCCTGCCATCTTCGACGGGTCAAGCGCCTGGAGCGACGCTTGGTCGGGGTAGGCGAGCCACGACAGTATGTTCATGATCAACGGCTGGATGAGGCACGCCACGATGGTGCGGACGCCGAGTTTTGCGCCAAGCAGAAGAAGCGACAGAAGCATCAACGGAATCTCAAAGCAATAGCCGAACGTACCTACCTGGATTGACGGGAAAATGTTGTGGAGCACGATGCTGGCGCCATACACGCCGCCAGGAACCATATTGTAAGGGTTGATGAAAAACACAAACCCCGCACACATAATCGTGCATCCAAGGATGATGCACAGCCACGACTTGATTTTGCCTAATACTACCTTGTTCTTTTCGCTTAGCATATACTATAAGTTTTTGTTTCGTTGAAAAAAATTGCGCCACTGCGCATCATTTTACAAAATTACGCATTTCGCCCCACCCCCGCAAAATTCCCGCCACAAAAAGCAGAAACCATCGATTCAACAGCCTTTTTTACGAAAAACCGCATCTTAAATTGTATCGAACTCGGTGCAATTTAAGATGCGGTTGTTAGGTTGGTTAATAT
>CAVEIP010000002.1:0-446 GCA_963615935.1 [Ruminococcus] lactaris
GAGGTACACCTTCAAACACCGCAAGGAATGTGTCCTCATCGAGTTTGTGAAGAGCCTCGGCAGTTGCGTTACCGAAGAGGATGTTGGAAGCCTCAACCGCAGCATTGTAGTCGTCCTCAGAGTGAACCATCGTGGTTACTTCCTTGGCAAGGCGTTTCTGGAGCAGACGCAAGTGCGGAGCCTCAAGATGCTCAGCAGTAAGGGCTTCAATCTCTTCACGAGTCATCGAAGTGAAGATTTTGATATAACGTTGAGCGTCGTCGTCGCTCACGTTAAGCCAGAATTGATAGAATTTGTAAGGCGATGTGTAGCGGGCATCGAGCCAAACATTGCCCGACTCAGTTTTGCCAAACTTGCCGCCGTCGGCTTTAGTGATCAACGGACAAGTAAGTGCAAAAGCCTCGCCACCATTGGTGCGGCGGATGAGTTCCGTACCTGTGGTAATG
>CAVEIP010000002.1:507-10335 GCA_963615935.1 [Ruminococcus] lactaris
TTTGCAGTTCTTTGTTTCGTAAAGATGAAGGAAGTCGTAGCCCTGAAGCAACTGATAAGTGAACTCCGTGAACGACAGACCGTCGCGAGCCTCGCCATTGAGACGGCGCTTCACGCTGTCCTTCGCCATCATGTAGTTTACGGTGATGTGCTTGCCCACCTCGCGTGCGAAGTCGAGGAAGCCAAAGTTCTTCATCCAGTCGTAGTTGTTGACCAATTCGGCTGCATTTGGCGCATCGCTGTCGAAGTCAAGGAATTTCGACAATTGCTTCTTGATGCACTCCTGGTTGTGGCGAAGCACTTCCTCTGTGAGGAGGTTGCGCTCAGCGCTCTTGCCTGAAGGGTCGCCAATCATACCAGTAGCGCCTCCAATCAAAGCCAACGGCTTGTGGCCGCAACGTTGGAAGTGACGGAGTATCATCACACTCACAAGGTGTCCGATATGAAGAGAGTCGGCAGTTGGGTCGATACCCACATAGGCCGTTGTCATTTCTTTTTGCAATTGTTCTTCAGTACCAGGCATCATGTCGTGGATCATGCCACGCCATTTGAGTTCTTCTACAAAATTCATCGATTCTTTATGTTATTGTTTTAATTGTCAGTTTTATGTTTCGCAAAATTACGACTTTTAATTGTGATTTCCCAACCTTCTACCATTTGGTGAGATAATAGGTATAGGTTTTGCCGTCGTCTTTCACTTGCTCGAGCACTTTCTTCTTGCCTTCGTGCGACACCAGGCGGAAAGTGACGTCGTTGTCGAGGTAGATTTTTTTGCATGTCCCCGACGCACCGTAGGCTTCTTCAAACGAGATATTGATGAGCCCCGTTTGTTCGTCCTCTTTCCATCGGGCAAAGGTTATGCCACCCGAACTACGCACACCAAACACTCCACTTTGGAAGCAGAAAAAGTAGTCGCCCGCATACTCTGGGTCGTCGGTGCCGTCAATCGTTATGCGTTCCACCTTCCATTGGCCAAACCAGTGGCCTATATGTCCATTGTTTTGCAAGCAAGACCCAAGCATGAGCATTGCCACAAAAGTCAATATCACTCCTAATCGTTTCATAGCCTAATGTTTAAATACGTCAAACAGTCCTTTGTAACTAACACCAATGAGTACTCCGAAGTTGTCGCCGCCTGCGAGTGGTCCTTTGTCGAATGCAATCTGCCCTTTCACTGTCAAGCCTTTGACTTGACGGAAATGGTAAGTACCCTCGAGCATAAACGAGGTGTTGTCGACAGTGGTAGTGCGCGGATTGGAATACGTGCCCCACGACTTGCGGTAGTTCACGAGCAAACGATATTCCAGCGGATCGTAGATATTACCGTTGATACCCACTTGGAAGCCACGGATGCGGTTGTCGATGATGCTATTAGTTGCCGTACGGCTATAGATTGTCTGCGGGATAAACGGTGTGCCTTGCGACATTCCGAAGTTGCTGTAGGCATTGCAGCGGAAGTTGGTGTAGTAGGAGTCGGCTCCGGTGGCGTGCACCTCTTGCATCGATGCGTCAGGGTTATCGTGAGGAGCCCAGTGCATCGGGCCGCTCTGGTTGGTGAAGTCCACATACTCCACCATCGCGCCGTTCACGATGCTTTTCTTATTGCTCTTGTATTCCAATCCCCAAATGCCATCGAATCCGTTCATCCAGCCAATGCCGGAGCCGTCTTCAAATGGTTTCTGGAAGAATGCCTTCAGTTCGCTGCCGTTTTTCAGGCGATAGCGAGCCACAAAGTCCCAAGAGCCGAGCGTGTTGCCGTAGTGGTACGATGCATCACCAGGGTTGCTGCCGCCTTCCGAAGCAAAGAACGCACGGATGAAGTCTTTCCATCCAGTGTCGTATTGGTCCTCCTTCGTTAGTTTTCCTCCGACATAGGTTTTTGCCGTGCCGCCGAACTCGGTAACCATCTGCATACCCAACGTAACAGAGAATGGCTTTGACGGCTTAGTGCGGAAATAGCAACGCTTGTAGTTGTAGTATTCGCCGGTGTTGATAAACTCGTTATAGTATGCGAAATGGTCTTCAAACCAATCGTCTTGCATATAGTACCCGTATGCAATTTCGCCCTGAATTTGCACCCAACCGTTGGTGAACGGGATATTTTGGAAGTCGACAAATCCAGCACGCACCTGTGGCAACGGGCGCGCATTGTTCGACTGTGTATAGTCTCCCACGCCGAGGGTGTCGTTGAGCAGTGGCGATGTGCGCTCTTTCATTCCTATGGATAGGAATACTCCACGATATTTCACTTCGCCATACAATTGCTGAATCCACACTGCCGACGGATGTTTGCCCTGCACTGCTGGAGCCTTGCCTGCCTGGTCGTATTGGGTGTACTTGGACTGGTAGCCGCCCACCAGTTCCGCGCCGAAACTATAACTGAAGCGGCGGCTGAGGTCAAGGTCTTTGGTCACCTTGGCATCGAGCATCACGGCCTTTGGCTGGGTCAGTTTGCCACCATTGTTGCTCATCATGAAATAAGGAGCAAAGTCGCCACTGCCAACATTGGCGTTGACCGAGCCGTCGACCTGCAACGGAGTCTCTGCCGATGCAGCCAATGCGCCAATCATTGCGATGGCCGACAAAAACAATTTTTTCATCTGTTGTTTCTATTTTTAGAATATTCGCGCATACGAGCCACCATCATCTGGCGGTACTCGATGAAGCGCTGATAGAATGACCTAATGTGGCGCATCTTCTTGTCCTCGTAGATGTCGGAGATAGCAAGGAAGATGCCCGTTTCTTCAACGTCGCCAAACTCGTCGTTGATAGCGGTGCCGAGCACCTTCATCTTTGGCGACAGGTTCATATAACTATTGACCAGCGGCGGTATGTTCATGCCCCGCGCCCGCACATTGCTGTTGAGTATGCGGTAGTCTTCGCGGAACGTCGCCCCGCTGAACACAGAGCGCATCCTCGCCTCGTCGGTATGCGTTTCGAGCGGCTTCAGCGGATAAACCATCCGCTCGTCGTCGTGGAAATACTTGTCAAGAAAATATAGTATCATGTTGCGACATTCGTGCGGATAACTGGGATACATTGTCATCTTGCCGAACATATATTTAATTTGCGGATAAACCACCGTGAGCGCACCCAGGCCGTCCCAAATATTGTCGAGGGCATACAGTGCCTTCACGCCGGCCTTCGTAGACTGATACTCTACCGACACAAAGGAGCGTCCGAGTTCGATAGTATAGGGTAACTTGTTTTTCAGAAAATCGTCCGAGAAGCCAAACATGTGCGACATAGCGATGTGCGGCACTCCGTTTTCAATCTTGATGTTTTCACCGAGGATAAAGCGATAACCACCCACAATCTCTTCGGCTTCAGGATTCCACACAATCAGTTGCTGGCACGGGTCATCCATAGTGTCGAACTCATCGATGTCGGCACTTTTGCCTGTGCCGCCACCCGAGGCGCGGAAGGCTATTTCGCGCAGACGACCTATTTCCCACATCAAGTTTGGGGAATTTTCAGCGTCCACAATGTAGATTTCATTGTGTCCCTTGTTGGTGTTGCGGAGAAACCGAGCCTCCGTCAGTTCCATCTTCAACAGGCTCTTGTGAACCGGTGCTATGATGCTCTCTACTTTCATTTTCTCATTGTCTACTTGGCCATGCCATAGACCTGCTGCTTTACGTAGTCGGCCCATTGATCGCGCGTGCGGCTGCCATCGAAGGAGGTCCAAGCAATAGGCTTGCCCACATGAATCTCAAACTCCGCCCCGCGGTTCTTCACCATCTCTCCAGGGAGGAGAATCAATTCGATGTTAAACTTTATTCCCAACTTCTTGCGGAATTTTGCAAATTTATAAAAAAATCGCGAATTAAGTCCGCTAAAATACACAGGAATAACGTCGCGGTGGGTTTCTACGCTTTTTGCTATAAATGATTTCTTCCATTCAAGGTCGCGCACCTTGCCGTCGGCACCCTCGCGGGAGCATAGTCCAGCAGGAAATGTGCCAATCTGCCCATCACCCTTGTAGGCTTCCTCAACGGCGCGCATCGACTGCCGCGACTGCGAGCCGTATTTGTTCACGGGAAGAAAAACGTTGTCGAGCGGCTTCACCGCCATCAGCACATCGTTGACCAGAAACCGCAGGTTTTCATCGCCGAAGTGCTTGCCAAGGAATGCAATAAGGCCGATGCCGTCGAGCCCGCCAAGCGGATGGTTGGAGGCAAATATGAAGCGTCCTGTGGCGGGGATATTCTCCTCACCTACCACCTTGAGGCCAACGCCGAGCGTACGGAGTGCTCCCTCGGCAAAGTCGCTGCCAGTCTTGCCGTGGTTATCGGCAAGCACCTGATTGAGTTCCTTTTGCCTGATGAGTCGAGCAAGCCATCGGTATACGAATCCAGGTATAAACCGCGCTGCCTTGGGCATCTTGCCGCGGATTGCCTCTCGGATATCTATTTTCACTACGTTTTCTTCCATTTCAGCCACAAAGTTAATGCGTTTGTCGTAACTTTGCATCATACTAAAAACCTTTTCGCTATATGAGATATTTCCTTATTGCCGGCGAGGCTTCAGGCGACTTGCATGCCGGACGGCTGATTTCGGCGCTGCGGAGCATCGACAATGATGCCGAATTTGCATTTCTTGGCGGCGACTGCATGCAGAAGGCCGCTGGCGTGGAACCCATAATCCACTACAAGCGCATGGCCTACATGGCGTTTGCCGAAGTGCTGCGCCATCTGTCCGACATTCTCGGCAACATGAAGCGGGCAAAGGACGCCATCGACCAGTTTCGCCCCGACGCGCTGATTCTCATCGACTATCCGTCGTTCAACTTGAAGATTGCGAAATACGCCCATGCGAAAGGTATCCCTGTCTACTACTACATCTCTCCTAAGGTGTGGGCGTGGAAGGAATGGCGAGTGAAATCAATAAAGAAATATGTGCGCAAGGTTTTTTCTATTCTGCCATTCGAAACGGAGTTTTTTGCGGGTCACGACTATGCGGTCGACTACGTTGGCAACCCTACCGCCAACGAGATTGCGGAGGCAATAAAGTCTCTCCCGCCGCGGGAGGAATTTTTCAAGAGCATTGATGCCGACCCCGGCAAGCCTATGGTAGCGTTGCTCCCTGGCTCGCGTTTGGGAGAAATACGCAACAATCTTACTCTAATGGCCGAAGCGGCAAGCCGGTTTGACGTGCAGATGGTGGTGGCTGGCGCGCCAAATGTAGACCGCAGTTTCTATAGCGCCATCAATCCGCACCTGAAGGTGGTCTACGATGCCGCATATCCGCTGCTCGCCTACTCACAGGCGGCTCTGGTAACATCGGGCACGGCAACACTCGAAACGGCAGCCATCAGTTGCCCTCAGGTGGTGTGCTACCGCGCCAACGGCTCGCGCTTATCCTACAATTTGTTCAAGCATATTCTGAAAGTGCGCTTCGTGTCACTGCCCAACCTTATTGCAGACAAGGAAGTGGTACCAGAACTACTTCTGCACCTTTGTAATGCCGACAACATCGCCGCTCATCTTGAACCTCTGCTTGCCGACACCGACATGCGCCGACGGATGTTGGAGGGCTACAAAACTGTCAGCGCCCGCCTTGGCAATACCGACAGTGCTGCCACCGCGGCTGAGCAGTTGGTTAGCGACTTGCGTCACTTGATTTTGCCATAGACGAAACGGGCAAGACCATAGATGTAGCGACGGAAGCCTGGACGGTATGCCAACAGGTGTTCGAACCAGCCAAGGTGCTTGCCAAAGACGCGCACCATATAGCCCACATAAAACATTGCGAAGAGTGTACCTATGCCAACAATGTACCAAAGCCACTGTCCGAAAAAGGCATAACAGGCAATAACGCCGAGCACCACGAGTGATGTGTCTACACAAATCTTAACCTTTGGGAATTCAACCTTTGTGACTTGACTGATTGCCACCGGAAAACCTTCGCCTGGCATTGTCACACTTCCGCATCTCACTTCCAGGGCAATGCCGATGGCGAGAATCGTGCAACCTACAACCTGTGCGATGATTTTAGCAATCAGAGTTTCCGGAGTCACCCACGTGGTGAGCATCATATTGAAGTCAATCAGCGAGCCGAAAACGAAGCCCACCAAAAGTTGGAAAAGTTGCACCAACTCAAATTGGCGACGGAGCACACAAATCTGGCCGAGCACAAGGATGCCGTTCATAATGTAGGTGTACTGACCGATGGTCAACGCAGGCGCCATCGATTTCTCACCGGCATTCTGAAACACATAAGGCAACACACTGATTACGCTCGAACCGAGCATTGAACGCACACAAACTGCAACTCCTGCTGTCATTATCCACAATGACAAAAGCAGCAAAAAATGCTGCCAACAAAATGAAATAAACTTTTCCTTCATCTAAAAACTGCTTTAATCGATTCGGTTGCGCCCCAAAAACAAACCTATAAACAAACCACGCGCAAACCGTTTTTGAATTTTCCGCGAAATTACAAAATTTTCAACAGAAAAGCAATACCCCTCCACGCAAACGGGGCGGCCAACCTGATGGTTAGCCGCCCCCGCAGATATTCTATAACTATAGTATCAATGGTTAAACATTGCGTTCATCTCGTCGAAGCGCGACAATTGTCCAGCGCCAAATTTGCCGAGATCCTCGCGGATATAGTCCACCGTCTTCACGTCGTTAACGTCCGATTTGGAGAAAAACTTGTCGGCATAGCACACTATCTTCTCTTCCAACGTCTCAGGCACCATGTCGCGCAACGGCAACGGAAGGTTGTCGCGCTCTATCTCGTCCTTCGAGATGCCAGCTCCAGTGTGGCGCTCGCACACTCGCGCATAGCGCTCCATCCCATCGCCGAGGCTGCGGAGCATCTCCGCGCCAAGTATGCCGTGACGGATATATGGCTCAGTGCCGTTGCAGAAAATCCGCGGCGCATGGGTCTTGATGATACCCACATCGTGGAGCAACGCTGCGTCGTAGACAAAATCGTTGTCGGCCTCGGGGAAACGCGCAGCGATGTCGAGTGACATTTCTGCCACCTGGCAACTGTGTTTCCAAAGTAGGCGGAACAAGTCGCTGTCTTCGTCGTAGAACTTCAGCAGTATGTCTTTTGCCGATAAATCGCCAATCATTGTTTACAGATCTATTACAGTTGTCCAGTTGTGCGTGTCAGGCTCTTCGCCAAGTTGGATGCCGCGCAAATGGTTGTAGAGTTTGGTGCATATCGGACCTGGCTTGCCGTCCTTCGAGATTACATACGAACGGTTGTTTTCCGGGTCATCGATGCGCTCAATTGGGCTAATCACCGCTGCTGTGCCGCATGCGCCTGCCTCCTCAAATGTAGTGAGTTCCTCCTCTGGGATGTGGCGGCGTTCCACCTTCAAGCCCATATCCTCTGCAAGTTGCATAAGGCTTTTGTTGGTCACCGACGGAAGGATTGACGTTGAGAGCGGAGTGATGTAGGTGTTGTCCTTAATGCCAAAGAAGTTGGCTGCACCACACTCGTCCATATATTTTTTCTCTTTTGCATCGAGATAGAATTCAGCCGAATAGCCAGCTTCGTGGGCTTCGTGGCTTGCGCGAAGACTTGCAGCATAGTTGCCGCCCACCTTGTATGTGCCTGTGCCGAGAGGTGCCGCACGGTCATATTTGCGAGTTATCACGTAAGGAGTCGTTGCAAAACCGCCTTTGAAGTAAGGGCCTACTGGAGTGACAAACATAAGGAACAAATATTCCGTTGCTGGCTTTACGCCTACTTGCGCTGTCATGCCAATCTGCAACGGGCGCACATAGAGCGAAGCACCGCTACCGTAAGGAGGCACAAAGCGGGCGTTGAGACGTACAACCGTCTTCACCATTTCCTCGAATTTCTCTTGTGGGAGGGCTGGCATCATAATACCCGTAGCCGATTTCTGGATGCGTTTTGCATTTTCATCCATGCGGAACACGCGCACCTTGCCGTCCTTGCCCATGAAAGCCTTCAAACCTTCAAAAGCCTCCTGACCGTAATGTAGACAGGTGGCAGCCATGTGCATTGGGATTAATTCCGAAGACGACACTTCGATTCTTCCCCATTCGCCGTTCTTATATGTGCAACGTACGTTGTAGTCTGTTGGAATGTAGCCAAACGATAAGTTCGCCCAGTCGATATTCAACTCTTTTTCCATATCTTATTTATATTTGTTTTCTAACTGCAAAACTACACAAAAAATGTCGGAAAAGCGCATTTTCCGACATTTATTAATCCTCTTTGACCATCTATACCAAATGGCGGAGCAAATCTTCGCGGTCGCCATCGAGCAGGTCAATCACCGGAATCTCTACCATTGTGTAGGCTCCAGGCTGTTGCTTCATCGATGCGCGTGCCGCGCCAACGAGTATCTGCGCCGTGAGAGCAGGGTTGTTTATCGACATAGTGAACTCGAACCGCTGGTTTTGCGTTGTGCCCGACACTCCCTTACGAATCATGTGCACACCATGCCCCATGTCTTTCACATTGTCCACACTGTCGACCTCAATCACATGAGTCTCGTCGTTGGCGAAATACGGATCGGCCTTGATGGCTGCCGCAACATCGGCAAGAGCATAGCCGTCGTTGAGTTCCACATAGACCATGCGGCGATGGATGCCAGTACCTAACGGAATAGTCATCGACAATGCCGCCCTCACGCCCTCGATGGCTTTCACTGCCACCGTATGGCCCATGCTCATACCTGGGCCGAAGTTGGTGTAGGTAACACCTTTCGGCGCGCATGCCTGCATCAAAGTGCGCACCACCGAGTCGCTACCTGGATCCCATCCGGCAGAAATCACCGACACGCGGCCGTGCTTCTTGGCTACCTTGTTGAGGTTGCGGCGGAGGTCAACGATGCTTGTATGAATATCAAAACTGTCAACGGTGTTCATTCCCAAAGCCAAGGCTTTCAAGGCATACTCCTCAACGCTACGCGTAGGTGTGCAGAGGATTGCCACATCTGCGTCAACCTCGTCAAGGGACGACACCACCTTATAGGGTTTCAACTCTTCCGGCACATCGGCGGCATTTCTGCGCACCACACCGGCTATTTCAAAATCAGGAGCCTGCAGCAACGCATCGAGCACATAGTGCCCAATGTTGCCGTAGCCCACTACTACTGCTTTTATCATATCAATTTGTTTTATGTCGTATACTATTCTTCTTTCACAATCCAATCGCTAATGGTGCGCTGCTTGCTGTCGAAACTGATGCCAATCTTCACCAAGCGTTTACCTTTCGACTGATAGGGCAACATATAGCCTTTATCGTCAATCTGCTTGAGGGCTTCCTCAGCACTCTTGTCCACTTTCAATTCAATGACATAAATCGTGTCGGGCATATGCATCACAGCATCGGCACGACCAACGGCACTCTTCACCTCCGTGCGGATGTAGATGTTGATAAAACTGAACATGAGGTAGAAGATGGTCTGGAAATGCTTCTCCGTACGGTTTTCGAGGTCGTAAGGAATGGTTGCCATATATGTGCGCATATGTTCCAACGCTGCCTCTATGTCGTTGCGGTACACAGCCTTACAGAAACCCAGAAGGAAGGCATCATTGTCGGAGCGACGGGGGTTCACATAGTGGGGTATCATCGAATTGAGCAATCCGTCGCGCACTTCTTTGTTAGGAATGCCCAAAGTGTATTCACGGAACATCGGATCGTACTTCTTGATGGTAAGATACCCGCTTTGATAAAGCAGCGGCAACACATCGGTCATCTCCTCTGGCGATTGGTCAAAGGAACTCAACACCACATCCTGATTGTCGAGAGTGGTGAGATTGGCATTAAACTTGTCCAACTGCTTCAAGAGGAATGTCGGCGTACCCGAGCCAAACCAGTATGCGTCTATTTT
>CAVEIP010000002.1:10345-20866 GCA_963615935.1 [Ruminococcus] lactaris
ACCAATAGGACTCAATCTTTTGCCCGTTCAAGGCTCGTATTAGGCTGAATGGGTTGTAGACATCCTCAGAATTCTCGCTGAAATGATAACCATCGTAGTATGTGCACAATTCTTTCATGCATTCGTCGTACGTCATTTTCAGCGCCCTGCCAAGCCCCTCCACATCTGGCTTCATTACAGTTGTCAGTTCTGTCTTGCTGATGCCACAGATGGCTGAATACTGGTCGAACATGCTGATGTTGTCGAGGTTGTTCAACTCGCTGAAAATGCTCAGTTGCGAGAATTTTGTGATGCCTGTGAGGAATGTAAATTCCAAGTATGGGTCGAGCATTTTGATTGGACTGTAGAAGTTCTGCATAATTTGACGTAATGTCTGCAGATTTTCCTTCTCATGGACAACATCAAGAAGTGGTGCATCGTATTCATCGATAATCAATACCACCTTTTCGCCTGTTTGCTCAAAGGCTGCCTTCACTATGTCTGCAAATCTCACGTTAGGAGATTTGTCGCCTTTTTCACAGCCATAGTCCTCCTCGTAAGGTGTAAGTATCCAGTCCAAGTAGTGTTTCAGAGCATCAGCATCCATATGCTTGGCACCGCTCATATCGAAATGCAGCACGGGATGCTTCACCCAGTCTTTTTCGTAATCGGCAATTGCGAGCCCGTCGAAGAGTTCCTTCTTGCCTGCGAAATAGGCATGCAGAGTGGAAGCGAAGAGCGACTTACCAAACCGACGTGGGCGGCTCAGAAACACATACTTCATTCCTTTAGTTCGGAAATCTACTATGTAATTTGTCTTGTCGACATACAAGTAATTGCCTTCGCGGATATTTTCGAAGGTTTGAATTCCAACAGGATATTTGTTCACAATTTCGCCCATAGATTTGCGTCTCTTGAATTTACATCGCTAAGTTACAAATATTTTTTTGATTTAATACCTATCTTTGTATCATGAAATATGGCGGTCACCACAAAAGACTGCCGATACAAATTAAACATAATGAGACAACGGATATTCAGATTTCTGTCAACCTACATAATCCTTGTTGCGGTGTTTGCCCTGCAACATCCCATCTTCGCCGCCGTCTACCACAGCCTGCTGGACGGTGCTGGTTTCACCGACATAATGCTTGCCACGTGGCACGGATTGCGACTCGACCTTTCGATGGCGGGCTATCTGGCCGCTGTGCCAGGGCTGCTCATCGTTGCTTCCATCTGGACCAAAGGCAAGGCTCTCGCCATTATTCGGCGCACTTATTTTGCCATCATCGCAGCCGTAATTGCATTCTCGTTTGTCGCAGATTTGTGCCTCTACGACTTTTGGGGATTTCGCCTCGACGTTACGCCGATGTTCTATTTCATGACATCGCCCACCGATGCTATGGCGAGTGTAAGCATTTGGTTCGTGGCGCTGGGCATCATCATTGCAGCTACATACGGATTCGGCATATACTGGCTCCTCGAACTGCCCTATCGCAAGGCTTTCAACACGATTTTCGCCACTCCGAACCGCATCGCGGCTACGATAGTATCGCTAATCCTCACTGGGGCATTGTTCATTCCCATTCGCGGCGGGTTCACCACTGCAACGATGAACCTATCTGTGGCTTATTTCAGCCAAAATCAACGGCTTAACCACACAGCCATCAACCCGCTGTTCAGTTTCATGTTTTCGGCAATGCACCAGACCGACTTCGCATCGCAGTATCGGTTTATGGACGACCGCGAAGCTTCATCGCTAATGCAGTCGCTCACCGACAAGCCGGTGGAGACAACAGACTCTCTGCCACATCTTTTCACCGTAAAGCGACCGAATGTGATTATCGTAATCCTCGAGAGTTTCAGCAGCCATCTAATGCCATCGCTCGGCGGCGAGAACATTGCGCCAAATCTTGACCGCCTAGGCTCTGAGGGCATCCTCTTCACCAACTTTTGGGGCAACAGTTTCCGTACCGACCGCGGACTGGTATCGATTATCAGCGGCTACCCAGCGCAACCGAGCACTAGCATAATGAAATTCTCGGAAAAGGTGGAAAACCTACCGTCAATTCCTCGCTCAATGCGCAACGCTGGCTACGACCTAGCATACTACTACGGAGGCGATGCCAACTTCACCAACATGAGGGCCTACCTCGTGTCGGCGGGATTCGGCCGTATCGTCTCCGACAAGGACTTTCCGCTCGCCGACCGCACTGGCAAGTGGGGCGCCCAGGACCATCTGGTGTTCAACCGACTGCTATCCGACCTCAAGACTGAGACAACAGGCAAGCCTCTGCTGCGCATCATCCAAACATCGAGTAGCCACGAGCCGTTTGAGGTGCCTTTCAACCGCTTCACCGACATCCGCAAGAACGCCTTCGCCTACACAGATGACTGCCTTGGCAAATTTGTCGAGAGTCTGCGACAAATGCCTCTCTGGAGCAACACTGTCGTGATTTTCGTGCCCGACCATCAAGGAGCCTATCCGCAGCACATCGACAACCCGCTCGAACGTCACCGCATCCCGCTGGTAATGGCTGGCGGCGCTATATCGAAGCCAATGACGATTGATGTCTGCGCCTCGCAGATCGACATCGCTGCCACCCTGCTCTACCAGTTGGGCATCGACCACAAGGAATTCATTTTCAGCAAAAACATACTCAACCCGAAGTCACCGCATTTCGGCTATTTCACGGAACCGTCGCTATTCGGCATGGTCTCCGACAAAAACCAACTGGTGTTTAATCTCGATGCCAATGTAGTGATGTTTGACGAAGGCTCTGCCAAAGGGGCCAACCTCAAACCCGGGAAAGCATTTTTGCAGAAACTCTACGATGACCTCGACAAACGGTAACCGCTATGATTGAATGGATTAACGACATCGACGCACAGGCATTTCTGGCACTAAACAGCCTGCATGCACCCTTCTTCGACTGCTTTATGAGCCTATTTTCCGGCAAGTGGATATGGATACCAATGTATGTTGCCATCCTTTTTGCCATTGTGCGCAACTATCGCTGGAAGCAGGTTGCCGTGATAGTGGTGTTTGTGGCATTGGCAATAGTGGCTGCCGACCAGATTTGCGCGTCGGTAATCCGTCCCATTGTGTGCCGCCTCCGCCCTGCCAATCTCAGCAACCCTATGTCGCAGATGGTCCACATTGTCGACGGCTATCGTGGTGGCGCCTACGGTTTCCCTTCGTGCCATGCAGCCAACTCGTTTGCCCTCGCGGCATTTGTGGCAATCGTTTTCCGCAACAAGCGGCTTTCGCTCGCCATTTTCGGATGGGCGTTGATTAACTCCTATTCGCGCATCTATCTCGGTGTGCACTATCCTGGCGACCTAATTGTTGGCGGTATTATCGGCGCCGTTTGCGGCTCTTTAACGGCAGCAATTGGCATATTCACGGCCAATCACGTTGACCGTCCGCAAATGTCGGATAGCGTAAACACTGGCGTGGTCACGTCAATGCTCGGCCTAACGGTCATCGGCATTGCCGTAGCGTCGGCCTTCCTCGCATTTTAATGGTTTTGTTTCTTTTTTGTAATATAAATGAAATGCTTGCGATGCTATCTTTGTGCAGCGCAAGCATTTTTCCATTGAATAGATTAAAATTCTGTAGCAAGAGCACCGCCTGTGTAGGTAGTGCTTTTCGTTTTATTTCAACTTATTGCTTTTGATGTATTCGTTAAGTGCATCGACCAAATTACCAGAATAGTCGGACGCATGGCCGCAGTTCACAATCTTCGACAACGGATTCTTGTCGATAATACTGTTCATCAACTGCTCACGCGATGGGGCTGACTCGAGTTTCGAATACTCGTCGTAGGTGTAGGACAAGAACGCCACATTCTCACCTATGCCGCGGTTGTCGAGCAAGTAGCCATTGTTGAGTTGCGTAGGCTTCGAACTCTCGCGGATGTCCTTCGGGTCGGGATACGACACAATCTCAGTGCGGTCGGCATTCATTATCACCGGCACGTTCTGCGAATAGTCCTTGGTGGTCTTATAGATGGTCACCGGACGGGTCATCAACACTTTGTTGCTGCCACCAAGTTGGTGGTCGCTGAAGGTCACATCGCTATCACTGCGAGTGCCTGGACGGGTATTGTTGTTGAAATTCTGCGGTGGACGCTGCTCCGAAGGCGCGCCACCGCCAGTCTGAGAAATAGGCATTGTGCTATAGCATCCTGCCGTACCCACAAGCAATGTAGTGCTAGCGATTATCGACATTGTTTTCTTTATCTTACCCATATCTTTCAGTCTCTTTTTATTTATACACATTGAACGGGTCGCCGCCGTAGGGCTTTTCCGCAATCAGCGGTTCCAACGCCGGCATTATCCCTGGCGATGCTACGATGACGGAAATGTTCCGGTCTTGGCGGAAAAACTTGTGCACCGCACCAGCCTCTTCGGCTATGAGCAATGCCGCACACACGTCCCATTCGTGGAGATTCATCTCCCAATATCCGTCGAGCAGTCCTGCGGCAACGTAACTGATGTCGATGGCTGCCGAGCCGAGTCGACGAAGACCTCTCACCTGAGGCAACACGCGCATTGCATTGTCCACATTGCAATCGGGTGTGCGATCCTTGTCCACTGGGAAACCTGTCGACACCACAGCCTTATGGATGTCGGTCTTGGAGCCCGTGTGCAGACGCCGACCGTTGAGGTATGCCCCTTTGCCGCGCACCGCCGTGAAGAGTTCACCGAGATAGGGCGCATAGACCACGCCAAGCACCGTAGTGCCGTGATGCTGCAAACCTATCGACACACAAAAATTGGGGAGACCGGCGCTATAGTTGGTCGTGCCGTCGAGCGGGTCAATCACCCAGCGGTACTCACTGCGTCCGCCATCGTCGCCCGACTCCTCCGACAGTATCGAATGCTCTGGATGAGCCCTGCGAATTTCAGAGATGATGGCTGCCTCCGATGCTTTGTCGGCATCAGTCACCACATCGCTGTCGTTAAACTTAGCCTCAACGTTGAGGTGGTCGCTTCTGAACAGTTCCAATTGAATCCTTCCGGACTCTTTTGCCCAACGCACGCAGTCGGAAAGCAGTTGCTCGTAGGTTATCATTGCCTTGTGCGGATTAGATTCTTAAATTGTCATTCTGCCGACTGCCGGCAATAGCAATGCCGACTAATCTTCTGTCTCTTCCTCGATGATAGGAATCTGGCGCTTGAACACTTCTTTGAACGAGATGATCGACTCTGTGCGCGCAAGGCCGAGATTCTGCAACTTGTCGTGGATGATGTTGAGCAGATGACGGTTATTTTTTGCATAGAGTTTGATAAACATATCGTATTGGCCAGTCGTGAAGTGACATTCCACAACCTCTGGGATTTCTTTCAAGCGTGCCACCACCTGATCGAAATGCGATGGATCTTTGAGGAAGAATCCAACATAGGCGCAGGTGTCGTAGCCAACCGATGCGGGGTTGACAAGCGACTCTGAGCCGACAAGCACTCCTGTGTTGATGAGTTTCTGGATGCGCTGATGGATGGCAGCACCTGAAACGTTGCACTCGCGGGCAATCTCCAAATAAGGTTTGCGCGCATTGGCCGAAAGCATTTTAAGGATTTTATAATCCAATGCATCTAATTGTGAGTTAGCCATTTTCTTATGATTTGTTTTCTAAAATTTTCAATAATATGTGGAGCAATTTTCATAAAGCAAAATCAAACATACGGATTTTGCAATTGCCCTCTATTTGCGTATCTTTGCATTGGTAGATTTCCGCACGATGCCAAACATTTAAATCAGTAGATTGCCATCGCTTCAGCGGAGACCACATTACGCATTTATTAGCAAATATACTCCAAAAAAATTAATTCTAATGAAAAAATTGGAAATTTCTTATGAAAATAAATTTTTCGCCGACGTTCTGCGGCTCTATAAGGATGCATTTCCTGTCGACGAACGCCGTGAGGAAAATGACTTTTTGGATGTTGCTCGCAATTGCCATCAGTTTAGCATCCACGCATTTACTGAAGACGATGCGTTTGTGGGATTTCTGACTTCGTGGGAATGGGACGATTTCCGCTACGGCGAGCACTTCGCCGTGCTTCCCGACAAGCGCGGTGGAGGCATCGGTAGCCGGGCGCTGAAACTGTTTCTCGACTCGAGCAACAAGCCGCTAATCATCGAGGTGGAGCCGCCAACCGATGAGATTGCCCGTAGGCGAATCGGTTTCTACGAGCGCAACGGACTAGTGCTGCGCTCCGACGTGGACTACATCCAGCCGCCTTACAGCCCAGAGAAGAGCCCGCTGCCGCTTTTACTTATGACCTACGGCGACATCGCCATCACCACGGGCGGCAGCCACATCCGCAGGCTGCACCGCGATGTTTACCGAACTAACGAATAGCAAATGAAAAAATTTACCTACATACTGACTGCCGTCCTACTCTGCCTCCTCTCGGCATGCAGCGGCAAGAGCGACAATAGTAGCACTCTGATGGTGAGCATCCCGCCGCAGAAGTTCGTGCTTGAGCAAATTGCGGGCGACAAATGGACGGTGGAGTGCATGCTCGAGAAAGCCACATCGGCTGAGAGTTACGACCCTGAGATGTCGCAGATGGTGAAACTGGAGCGTTGCCGCGCCTATTTTCTCATCGGCAATCTGGGTTTTGAGACCAAAGTGGAGCAGCGCCTTAAAGGCGACACTGCACAGGTGCTCATCGACTCGGCAAAAGGCATTGCGACAATTGCCGGACATTCGCACCACGGCGAGGAGGAAGTCGATCCTCACGTGTGGATGTCGGTGGCAAACATGCGCATCATTGCGCGCAACATGGCATCGGCGCTGCAGAGCATCGACCCTGCGAACAAAGATTTCTATGCCTCGAACCTTCAGAGGCTCGACGGCAAGTTGGCTGCGCTCGATGGCAAGGTACGCGAAAGCGTGGGAAGCAACGGCGGCACATTCGTGGTGTGGCATCCGTCGCTCACCTATTTTGCCCGCGACTACGGACTGAATCAAATCAGTATGGAATATGAGGGCAAGGAAGCACCCATGAGTTATATCGCCTCAAAAATTGATGAAGCGCGGCAACACAATGCCTCAGTGTTCTTCATCCAGGAGGGAGCCGACGAGCGTCAGGCTGCCACCGTGAGCGACCGTATGGGCATCAAGCAAGTATCAATCAACCCGCTCAGTTACGATTGGGCAAACGAAATGGAGAAAATAGCGAATGCAATCAAGTCAGAATAAACGGATAATCTCAATCGAAGACATGTCGGTTGAGTTCGGCAACTTCAAGGCGCTCAGCAACGTAAATGCAGAGATTTGCGATGGCGACTTCGTGGCGATAACAGGCCCTAACGGCGGCGGCAAGAGCACATTGCTGAAGTCGGTGCTTCACCTCATCAAACCTACAAGCGGACAGGTGCGCTATTTCGACAACGATGGCAACGCTACCGACTCCCTGCGCTTTGGCTACCTGCCGCAAAAGAGCAACATAGACAGCCGTTTCCCGATAACTGTGGAAGAGGTGGTTGCCTCTGGCCTGCTCGGAGAGAAGCGCAACTGGCGCGGACGCTACAGCGACGAGGCAAGTAGCCGCATCGAGGCTACAATGAAGATGATGGGCGTTGACGGATTTCGCAAGCAGGTGATAGGCACTCTTTCTGGCGGACAGTTGCAGCGCACGCTCCTCGGCCGCGCCGTAATCTCACGGCCTGACATTGTGGTACTCGACGAGCCGCTGTCCTACGTTGACCATGCGTTTGTAGAACAAATCTACGGCATCATCGCTGACCTCGCCAAGCGCAGCACCGTCATTCTCGTTTCGCACGAAATGACCGTAATCTCAGAAATGGCAAACCGCCACTGGATTGTCGACCACAACCTCCACCAGTGCCACGCCGCACACCACTACCTCAAAACCGAATGCGACCAGTGAGATACGTTTAATTGCGCTCTTTGACGAGGCCGAGGCGATAGGCGGCGAGGAGTTGCTTGAGTTCCTCAATCTGCTTGCGCAGGGCTTTGCCTTTGTCGGTGTCCTTGACAAGCATGCGCTGGGTGTTGAATTCCACAAGAAATGAGTTCGACTTGATGTCGAGTCCTTCCTCAATGGCTTTCTGGCGCGACTCAAACGGCTCGTGCTGCACAAGTTGCAGCGCGCGCGAGTGGAACACTAGCGTGTAGCCTGCAATACCTGTCTCGGGCTGGTATGCGCGAGAGAATCCACCGTCAATCACGAGCATTTTTCCGTTGGCCTTCACTGGCTGTTCGCCCTTGATGGTCTTCACTGGCACATGGCCGTTGATAATGTGGGAATGAGGATTGTCGATGCCAAATTCGTGGAGGATGTTGTTGCAGATGTCTTCGCGGTCGCGGAGGGTGTAGTATGCGCCTTTTTCCTCCTTGTGCAACTCCTTGTCGGCGGTAAAATAGCGCTCAAACGTAGCCATCTTGTTCTTGTCGAACGATGGCGAGTCGGGACCGCACCATAGGTACCACACATAGTCGAGGGCGAAGTCGGAATCAGAGTCTTCCTTATCGAAGAATGCTGCACGCACAATCTGGTCCACCTTGTCGAGAAGTCCGCGGCCGTGGTATTTCTGCCCTTGTATTGTTACCTGTTTGAACGAGCCGTCGGCATTCAGCGGAATCGACGCGTGGAAGAGCAGATTGTTGTTGCAAACGAGGTACATACTGCCGTTGGTCATGAAGCAACGGATGTGCTTGCGGAGTTTTTCGCTGTTGACAAACGAGTTATGCAACTTCTCCACGAGATCCTGCTCCTCTGCCGTAAGTCGGTAAGGGTCGGCGGGGTCAATGGTTGGGAACGAGGAGTCGAGCATCTTATATTCCTTGTCGCCATAGCGGAGCACGCCACGCTTATAGTCAATCTTATCGAGTAGCAGGCGGTTGTCCATACCAAATTCAGGATGACGCTTGATGATGCCGGCCTCAAGTTTGAACTGTATCACGGCTATCGCCTTGTGCATCTGCGCAATCAGGCGAAGAGTCTTTTCAGGATAGGTCTTGTCGGCATATTTCTGCTTAAGGGCAAACACCGCGCAAGGGTCGTTGGCGTAGGTATCCATAGCAAAGGTGGCCAAAGGCAACAGGTTGATGCCGTAGCCCTCTTCGAGGGTGGTCAGCGTGCCGTAGCGCATGGAAATGCGTATCACGTTGGCAATACAACTGTCGTTGCCAGCGGCGGCGCCCATCCACAGGAGGTCGTGGTTGCCCCACTGAATGTCCACGTTATGGTAATTGCACAACGTGTCCATAATGATGTGCGCACCCGGGCCACGGTCGAAGATGTCGCCAACCACATGCAGAGAGTCGATGGTGAGACGCTGTATCAAGTTACACATGGCTATGATGAAGTCGTCGGCGCGCTGCGTAGAGATTATCGTGTTGATAATCTGAGTGATATAGCCTTGTTTATTTTCCTCGTTCACCGTCTCGTGCAGGAGTTCCTGTATGATGTATGAGAAGTCCTCCGGGAGCGACTTGCGCACCTTTGAGCGCGTATATTTCGACGACACGTTCTGGCACACGCTCACGAGTTGATTTAATGTGGTGAGATACCAGTCGTTCAGGTCTTTCTCCTGTTGCTTCACAATCTGCAGCTTCTCCTGGGGATAGTAGATAAGTGTGCACAGCGCCTTCTTCTCCGACTCTCGGAGAGTGTTGCCGAAGATGTCGTTAACCTTGCGTTTTACTGATCCGGACGCGTTCTTTAGCACATGCTGGAACGCTTCATATTCGCCATGGATATCGGTCAAGAAATGCTCGGTGCCCTTCGGCAAGTTGAGGATTGCCTCAAGGTTTATGATTTCGGTGCTTGCCGCAGCAACTGTTGGGAACAATCGCGACAGCAGTTTCAAGTAATGTATATCAAGTGTAATAGCCTGTTCTTGAGTTTTTTTCTTGTCTGACATCGTCAAATGGTTTATGAAATTTTCGTTGTATGTGTACTCTTTCCGGCAAAACAGCCGCTACCGCAACATGTTTCGCAATGCAAAGATATGACTTTCAAATCAAAACACCAAAAAAGAGCGCACCGCTATCGGTGCGCTCCTTTTCATTCAATCCAAATCAATTATTTCAATTTCTTATATCCATAAACAGCCTCTTCGCCGAGTTCCTCCTCGATGCGGAGCAATTGGTTGTACTTAGCCATACGGTCGGAACGGCTTGCCGAACCAGTCTTGATTTGTCCAGAGTTGGTAGCCACTGCGATGTCAGCGATAGTAGCATCTTCTGTTTCGCCCGAACGGTGAGAGGTGACAGTCGTATAGCCGTGGCGGTGAGCCATTTCAATAGCGTTCAATGTCTCCGTCAACGAACCGATCTGGTTCACCTTGATCAGGATAGAGTTGGCGCATCCCTCTTTGATACCTTTCGAGAGGAAGTCGACGTTCGTCACGAACAGGTCGTCGCCAACCAACTGGCAACGGTCGCCGATACGGTCAGTCAATTTCTTCCAGCCGTCCCAGTCGTTTTCGCTCATGCCGTCTTCGATAGAGTCGATCGGATAGGTGTTGACCAAATTCTCGAGATAGTCGATCTGCTC
>CAVEIP010000002.1:20876-39988 GCA_963615935.1 [Ruminococcus] lactaris
TGATGAGTTGCTCAAGGAATTCGATTTGCTCGTCGGCAGAGAGTTTCTTGCCGTTAGGATCCTTGACCATACCGTCTTTGAGGTGAGAATAGTCGTAGAAGAACTTGTCGCCCTCTTTGAAGCAGAATTCAGAAGAAGCGCAGTCCATAGCGATGCGCACGTCGTCGCCTGGACGATAGCCCGCCTTCTTGATTGCCTCAACGATGCAGTCGAGAGCATCCTCAATGCCGTCAAGTTTAGGAGCGAAACCGCCTTCATCACCCACTGCAGTGCTGAGGCCACGTGCTTTAAGCACCGACTTCAAGGCGTGGAACACTTCTGTGCCCATGCGGATGCCTTCGCGGTAGGAAGGAGCGCCAACCGGACGAATCATGAATTCCTGGAATGCGATAGGCGCGTCAGAGTGAGCGCCACCGTTGATGATGTTCATCATTGGCACAGGCATAACGTAAGTGTTGGTGCCGCCAATGTAGCGGTAGAGCGGCTGGCCGAGATAGTCGGCAGCGGCTTTAGCCACAGCCAAAGAAACGCCGAGGATGGCATTTGCACCGAGGTTCGACTTAGTTTTGGTGCCGTCGAGTTGAAGCATCTTTTTATCTATAGCGCGCTGGTCGAGAGCCGACATTCCAACGAGTGCAGGAGCAATGACGTCGTTGACGTTGGCAACTGCCTTGAGCACACCCTTACCGAGGTAACGACCCTTGTCGCCGTCGCGGAGTTCGAGTGCTTCATTCTCGCCTGTCGATGCACCCGAAGGCACTGCAGCGCGGCCAAATGCGCCGCTTTCGAGTTCGACATCAACTTCTACTGTTGGGTTGCCACGCGAGTCAAGCACTTCGCGTCCGTGAATCTTTGAAATTTTCATTGTCGTAAAGTCTATTTTTTTAATTGAACTATGCAAAAATAGCAACTATTCTTCAGACATTATCACACCGAAAGCGTTGATTATCTGAAAAATACCTACTTGTTGCTATCTTTCATCAGTTCAGATACCGACAATTTGCGATGCCTCCCGAGAAGCTTTTTCATTTCATGGTCCGCGATTCGAGAAAACGAGCGTAGATTGTGGCTGCCGTGCGCACAATTTCGGGACACGGACGCTTCTTGTAGTAGTCCTCGGTGCGCGCCTCGGGAGTCGACGGCGTAGGGGCATTGCGGTTGAGTCCGAGAAGGTCGGCACAGATGAGCGATCCACACTCGCCCTTAAACTCTTCAGCCAACTGCTGCACAACGGCATAGTTGGCGCCCTTGCCCATCCTGTCGGTAGGGTCGGTTACACCCGTTTCGAGGCCAGCAAGAAGAAACATTCCGCAGGCTGTGCCGCAAGTGAGGCGCATGCGCCCTATGCCGCCGCCAAACGAAGCCGCCATGCGCAGCGCAAGGCTCTGGTCCACACCGTAGATGTCGGCAAAAGCCTCTACCACCGACTGCGTACAGTTGTAGCCTTTCTTGAAATTCTCCACCGCGCGCTCTATTCTGTCTTCATACATAAGCCGTCAGATATTGATTTCTACTTCAACAGGACAATGGTCGGAGCCAAACACCTCGGTATGGATTTTCGCATCCACAAGGCGGTCGGCAAGCCGCGACGACACAAGAAAATAGTCAATGCGCCACCCCGCATTCTTCTCTCGAGCACGGAAGCGGTACGACCACCAGGAGTAAATGTCAGCCTGCTCGGGATAGAAATGGCGGAAAGTGTCGATGAAGCCCGATTCAAGAAGGTCGGTCATCTTTCCGCGCTCCTCGTCGGTAAATCCGGCATTGCGGCGGTTGGTCTTCGGATTTTTTAGGTCAATCTCCTTATGCGCCACGTTAAGGTCACCACAAACCACCACTGGCTTCACTGCATCGAGTCGAAGCAGATAGGCACGGAAATCGTCCTCCCACATCATGCGGTACTCCAGACGACGCAGACCGTCCTGCGAGTTGGGCACATAGACGGTGACAAGGAAGAAATCCTCATATTCGAGCGTAATCACTCGGCCCTCATGGTCGTGCTCGTCCACGCCGATGCCGTATGCCACACTCAGTGGCTCGCGACGAGCATAGATGGCAGTGCCCGAATAGCCTTTTTTGTCGGCGTAGTTCCAATAAGATTGGTAGCCGTCAAACTGCAGGTCGAGTTGCCCCGCCTGCATCTTTGTTTCCTGAAGGCAGAAAAAGTCGGCGTCGAGAGCCTTGAACGACTCCTCAAACCCTTTGCCCACGCAAGCGCGCAGACCATTGACATTCCAAGATATAAATTTCATAGTTAGTAATTCATAGCCAATAATTATGCAAACTTACGCAACATCCGCGAGATAAAAAAATGGTGTAAAGTGGCGAAATGGAATAATTTGGTTACCTTTGTGACGATTATTAATGAACAATAGTATGACTTTTGTATACAAAACGGCAGTCGCAGCCGTGGTTGTGCTCGCGACTGCAACTTCATGCATCCAGAAGGAGGCGCTCAACACTGAGTGTGACATCCTCACCTGCGAGTTGCCGTCGGACATTCTGATGAGCAGTCCGCAAATCACCAACAACAAGGTAATCATAACCGTTTTCCCTAACGTCGACATCACAGCCCTCGCGCCAGTGTTTACCCTCACCGAAGGCGCTACCATCAACCCAGCGAGCGGTAGCGTGCAGAACTTCCGTGCGGCGGAAAACCATACAATAAACTACACCGTCACTTCGCAGGACGGCGAATGGAGCAAGACCTACCCCGTTGTGATTTCGCAACAGGAGAAACCAAGCGAATACTGGTTCAACAAGGTAGAACTCGACCCTACACGCAAATACGCAATTTTCAACGAGTATGAAGACGGTCCCAACGGCAAGCCTCAGTTCCTGATGTCTTGGGCATCGGGCAACCCAGGCTACGTGATGTGCGGTGAGGCCGACAAGGCTGCCAAGAAGCAATACGGCACCGACACCTACAAGGACCATATTTGGGAGTTCTTCCCTACACTTGCTGTCTTCCCAGAGGGCACACAAACAAGAATTGACAGCGAGAACGTGGCAAACTTCATGAACGGCGACAAATACGCCACGCCTGACTATATCCGCCTTGTAACGCGCTCCACCGGCGGCTTCGGCAAAATGGTGAAGATGCCTATCGCTGCCGGCAACATCTTCCAAGGTCAGTTCGACCTCGAGCAGGCCGTGCAGCACCCACGCGAGGCTACTAAGTTCGGCGAGCCTTATCTCTACAAGCCTCTCAAACTCGAAGGCGAATACCGCTACATCTCTGGCGAGACGTTTACTGACGAGGCTGGCAACCCTGTGGCTGGCCAAGTTGACAAGTTCTCAATCTATGCGGTGTTCTTCCTCTCCAGCGAAACTACCGAATATATCGATGGCAACGAGTTGCACAACAACTTCCAAAACCCAGCCATGGTGGCTCTTGCCAACCTCGGCGATGCCCACGTGACTGGTCTTGGCGACAGCGACTGGGTGAAATTCAGCATCGACTTCGACTACTCTGCCTACAACAAGGTGATCGACGAGGCTCAACTCGCTTTAGGAAAATACAAAATCGGCATCGTCATTGCCTCCAGCGCCGAAGGCGACTACTTCCGCGGCGCAGTGGGCAGCACTCTCGACGTGCGCAATCTCAAAATCGTTCACGAATAATCCACTACAATGAAAAAGATAATATCAGCAATCATAGCCGTTGCGGCAATCCTCCCGACATCGATGTCGGCACAGATGAGCCGTACTCAAAAAATCATCAACGCTGCCGTCAAAGGCTGGCAAATAGAAATCCGCGGAGGCTACAATATGGGTGGCACATCGCCAATTCCTCTGCCCGCCGAAATCCGCAAAATCAAGAGTTACAAGCCTTCAACTGGCTTCTCGGGCGAGGCAGACTTCACTCGCTTCTTCGACCGCCACTGGGGTCTCCAATTTGGCGTAAGAGTTGAGAACAAGGATATGGAAACCGACGCTGAGGTGAAGAACTACGGCATGAAGATTCTCGTTGACGGTGCAGAGGCAAGCGGCCGCTGGACTGGCGGCGTACAGACTTCCGTGCGCAACTCGTTCCTGTCGTTCCCAGTGGTGGGCGTCTACAAGGTGCACCCGCGCACCAACATTAAACTCGGTGTGTTTCTCTCCTACCTTATCAGCGGCAAGTTTACTGGCTACGTCTACGACGGCTACCTCCGCAACGGTGACCCTACGGGCGAGAAAGCCGTATTTGCCGACGGAGCAACAGCCACCTACGACTTCTCCCATGACCTCCGCCGCTTCCAATGGGGCGCAGAGGCTGGTGTAGACTGGGAGGCATTCAAGCACCTAAAACTCTATGCCGACCTCACTTGGGGCCTCAACAGCGCATTCCCTAAGAGTTTCGACACCATCACTTTCAACATGTATCCAATTTACTTCAACGTTGGCGTAGGCTACCTTTTCTAAGCCCCGCCGACATCATATAAAAGATTTATAGAAATGAGCAAAATCATTCTTACGGGCGACCGTCCTACCGGCAAACTCCACCTGGGTCATTATGTGGGCTCTCTGCGCCGTCGCGTTGAACTCCAGAACTCTGGCGAATTCGACAAAATCTATGTAATGATTGCCGACGCACAGGCTCTCACCGACAACGCCGACAACCCAGAGAAAATCCGCCAAAACATCATCGAGGTGGCTCTCGACTACCTTTCCGTGGGCATCGACCCTGCGAAGACAACCATCTTCATCCAGTCGGCTGTGCCAGAACTCACCGAGTTGGCGTTCTACTACATGAACCTCGTCACCGTGTCGCGCGTGCAGCGTAACCCTACGGTGAAGACCGAAATAAAGATGCGCAACTTCGAGACAAGCATCCCTGTGGGCTTCTTCTGCTATCCTGTGAGCCAGGCATCCGACATCACCGCTTTCCGCGCCACCACAGTGCCTGCCGGCGAGGACCAAGAGCCTATGATTGAGTTGACCCGCGAAATCGTGGGCCGCTTCAACAACGTATACGGCAACACACTCGTTGAGCCGGAAATCCTGTTGCCTACCAACGCGGCATGCCTGCGTCTACCTGGCACCGACGGCAAGGCTAAGATGAGCAAGTCGCTGGGCAACTGCATCTACCTCTCCGACACCGCCAAGGAAGTGTCGAAAAAAGTGAAGAGCATGTATACCGACCCTCTGCACCTCAACATCTCCGACCCTGGTCACCTTGAGGGCAACTGTCCGTTTATCTATCTCGACGCATTCTGCTCCGACGAAGCGTTCAAGCGCCACTGCACCGACTTCGAGAGTCTGCAGGACCTCAAGGACCACTACTGCGCAGGCGGTGTGGGCGACGGCACAGTGAAGAAGATTCTCATCAACGTACTTGAAGAGGAACTTGCGCCAATCCGTGAGCGCCGCAAGCAGTGGGAGAAAGACATCCCTGCTGTGTTCGACATCCTCAAGCGCGGCAGCGAAGAGGCACGCGCCGTGGCAGCACAAACGCTTGCCGACGTGCGCCACGCAATGCGTATCGACTATTTCGAAGACCCAGCCCTCATCGCAGAGCAGGCTGCAAAATACGCCAAATAGCGCATTCCACCAACAAAGACATCCACAAGAGCGTCCCCACCGACGCTCTTGCTTTTTGTAATAATTTGTAGGAAATCAGTCAATGCTGTTGCGACATTGGCGGTGATGCACTAAATTTGTGAATTATCAACTCAACTACGATTCTTAGGAAAAGGCACCTAAAAAAATATCTCATCTATATGAAAAAGTTTATCATTATCCTTTCTGCAATTATGGTTGCCGCAGTCAGCATCTCGGCTGCCAGCCAACGAAACGTTTACCTTTGGAAAAGCGACGGCACAATCACGGTTTCCGATCCTGAAGACATCGACAGTTTGTCGTTCTCTGGTGCGCACCTTTTCAACATCACAAACACCTCCTATGGCGAAAACCGCACCACTCACTCGTTCGACGCTTCAATCAATGTAGCGTTCAACTTTGCCGAAAAAACTCTCGGAGGCACAATTGAGGTGGGTGTGTGCTATTCGGCAGACAACGTAGAGCCGACCATCGACGACACTACCATTACGCTCGGCAGCGAAAGCGACTACACCTACACGGCTTATCTAAGGAAACTCTCGCCAAGCACCACATACTATTTTCGCGGATACGTGAAGTTGCTCAACGAGGTGTTTTACGGCGACGTTGCATCGGTTACAACAGTCGACGCCTATGTGATTGACGGACACAACTTCATGGATCTCGGTCTGCCGAGCGGACTGCTTTGGGCTGAATCAAACATCGGCGGCGAATATGACTACGATGCCGGCAGTTACTTCGCTTGGGCGGAGACATCGTCCAAGGAAGAATACACCCGAGCAACCTATGCATACGGTTTTAATCCTCCAACAAAATATAACACTACCGACGGAGTGACTACGCTCGAGGCTGCCGACGATGCCGCAATTGAAGCCTGGGGCGACAAGTTCCGCACTCCTTCGATTGACGATTTTCAGGAACTTATCACTAACTGTACCTGGACATGGCAGACAAACTATTATGGCGCAAAGGGATACCTCGTTGAAGGTCCTAACGGCAACACAATCTTCCTCCGCGCAGGGGGCATACGAAACAACGACATCATTGCAGGTCTTGACAATAGCGGCAGTTATTGGGCAAACACCATTACCAGCGATGCCGACAATGCCAACCGCCTCTATTTCAACAAAGACGACAATACAAGCATAGCCGCAGGAACCACCTATCGCTTCTATGGCACCGCTGTGCGAGCCGTCACCGACAAGCCAGCAAAATAATATTTCTCAATTTTCAGAGTAAAATAAAGCGGGCGAATCCGATTGGATTCGCCCGCTTGGTATATTGACAAAATCAATGCTTCCGATTAGTTGCGGTCGCCACGGTTGCCACCACGATTGCCGCCACGACGATCATCGCGATGTCCGCCACGACGGTCACGGTCGCCGCCACGACGATCGCCGTCGCGACGTGGTGGGCGTGCTGGACGCTCTGGCTCTACGTAGCCTTCTGGCTTTGGCAGAAGAGCACGCATTGACAAGCGGAACTTGCCAGTCTTCTTGTCGATTTCAATGAGTTTCACAGTCACTTCATCACCTTCGTGAAGACCAGTATCCTCCATCTTCTCGAAACGCTCCCAAGCGATTTCAGAGATGTGGAGCAAGCCGTCGCGGTTAGGCATGAACTGAACAAATGCGCCGAAGTCCATAATCGAAACGACCTTACCTGTGTAGGTCTCGCCTTCTTCAGGCTGCGCTACGATGCCCTTGATGAGTTCCATAGCCTTGTCGATCGATTCCTTGTTTGGAGCAGCAACCTCGATATTGCCGTGGTCGCCTTCTTCCTCGATAGTGACGATAGCGCCCGACTGCTCTTGTATGCCTTGGATAATCTTTCCGCCCGGGCCAATGACAGCACCGATAAATTCCTTAGGAATAACCAATGCCTCGATGCGTGGCACGTGAGGCTTGTAGTCTTCGCGTGGAGCAGGGATTGTCTCGTTGATGATGCCGAGGATGTGCAAGCGACCTTCGCGAGCCTGATTGAGGGCTTTCTCAAGAATTTCGTAAGAAAGTCCGTCGCACTTGATATCCATCTGCGTTGCAGTGATACCGTCCTTCGTACCAGTCACCTTGAAGTCCATGTCGCCGAGGTGGTCCTCATCGCCAAGGATATCGGAAAGGATTGCATATTTAGGACTGTCGTAGTCAGTGATAAGACCCATAGCGATACCTGCAACCGGCTTCTTCATCTTCACACCAGCGTCGAGCAATGCGAGCGTACCTGCGCAGACTGTAGCCATCGACGACGAGCCGTTAGACTCAAGAATGTCGGAAACGATGCGGCAGGTGTATGGGAAGTTGTCAGGGAACATGCGCTTAAGGGCGCGGTGAGCCAAGTTGCCGTGACCGATTTCACGACGTCCTACACCACGTTGAGCCTTAGCCTCGCCTGTTGAGAATGGAGGGAAGTTGTAGTGAAGGAGGAAGCGCTCTTTGCCCTGATTGAGCACGTCGTCGAGAATCTTCTCGTCGAGTTTTGTGCCGAGCGTACAAGTGGCGAGAGCCTGTGTTTCACCACGGGTGAAGATGGCTGCTCCGTGAGGTCCTGGAAGGTAGTCAACCTCGCACCAGATAGGACGAATCTCGTTGGTCTTACGGCCATCGAGACGGATGCCTTCGTCGAGGATGCAACGACGCACAGCCTCTTTCTCTACATCGTGATAGTAGCGAGCCACGAGCGGAGCCTTTTCTTCGCGCTCCTCTTCTGGAATTGACTCGAGATATTCTTCTTCAATTTTCTTGAACGACTCATTGCGCCACTGCTTGTCGGCGCTGCCAGCCTTAGCCACAGCGAAAGCCTTTTCGTAGCACTTGTTGTGAACGTCCTTGCGGAGGTCTTCATCGTTGACTTCGTGGCAGTATTCGCGCTTAACCACGCCAACTTCCTTGGCGAGTTCCATCTGCACGAGGCACTGAGCCTTGATGGCTTCGTGAGCGGCCTTGAGAGCGTCGAGGAGTTCGAGTTCCGAAACCTCGTTCATCTCGCCTTCCACCATCATGATGTTGTCGTAGGTAGCACCTACCATCAACTCGATGTCGGCACGTTCGAGCTGCTCGAAAGTTGGATTGATCACAAACTCGCCGTCGACGCGAGCCACACGTACTTCTGAGATTGGGCCATGGAAAGGCACATCGCTCACAGCGATAGCGGCAGAAGCAGCGAGACCAGCCAAAGCGTCAGGCATGTCAACGCCGTCGGAAGAGAACATGATAACGTTGACAAATGTGTCAGCATGATAGTTTTCAGGGAACAGCGGACGAAGCACGCGGTCAACAAGGCGGGAAGTCAGGATCTCGTAGTCCGACGAGCGACCTTCGCGTTTTTGGAAACCGCCCGGGTAGCGACCCGCAGCCGAGAATTTCTCTTTGTACTCAACTTGGAGTGGCATGAAGTCCACACCTTCACCAGCTTCTTTCGCTGAAACGACAGTTGCAAGGAGCATAGTGTTACCCATGCGCAACTCTACTGCGCCATCCGCCTGTTTAGCCAATTTGCCGGTCTCGAGAGTAATCTCTCTGCCGTCGGCAAGCGTGATGGTCTTTTTAATCGGATTCATATTTAGTTTTTTATCTTCAAAAATTCCCACAAAGATAACAAAACGTTCCCCAACATTCAAAACTATTTCCCTGAAAATGATAATTTTTAGCGCTATGCGCCATCTCTGCGCCGTTAGTACCAGTCAACGCCGTTGCTGTAACTGCTGCGCTTGTCGTACTTGAGGTCGCTGAGGAGCGACGATTTCACTGCAATATGGAAGTTGTAGGACTTGTACGGACCGATAGGCACGAAACTACAACTCATTGAGAAACAGTGGAGGTCGCGGGTGATGGAGCAGTTCATGTAGGACAGTTTGTGGGTGTCGAAGTTGTAGCTCGACGAGAATGAGAAGTTCCATCCCTTAGTAGGCTGTATGCGTCCGCTGAAACTGAGGTTCTGGGTGAAGCGTCCCTTGTAGTCCATCTTCACCTTGTCGAAGGCGCCGTAACTATAGTTCACCGAGTAGTTCACCGTGAAACTCCACGGGAAACTCCAATGGGCATATCCGTCATCGTCGAGCGCAAGCGACTCGTCCTCCTTCTTTTTCTTGTTTGTCGGGTCTTGGTCGTCCTCCGGCAATGCATTGCCGTCAGCGGTTTTGTCCTTATCCGTGCCGGTGGACTTTTTCTTTTTCTTGAACGTAGAGTTGTTGAACGTGTAACTGAACGATGTACCCGTGCTCGACAGTTTAACCCAGCCCTTGCCAGCCTTCCAACGCGGTATGTCGACCCTAACAGGATTGCCCGACGAGTTGAGTTGGTAGGTGTAAGGATCCCACGTAGCCGAAAGGTTAAGGTTGAAGTTCTTGATAAGGCGCAGCGACAACGATGTGCTAACGTTGCTCCACCGCAAGGAGTCGGCGGCGAAGTTGTACGACTGCGAGATGGTGAAGTTTTCGATCAGCGAAATTTTCTTGTAGCCCGTACTGTCCTGGTCGCTCTTCACCTTCATCTCCACGTTGTTCGACAGCGAGAGGTTTACCATACCCGTCTTGCCCTGTCCCACAGAGCCGAAGATGTTGTTGCCGAAGTAACTGTACTTGTTGTGGCGTGCAGCGCCTTGGCTGTCGGTATAGTCATAGGCACCATAGTATCCCCACCCAGGCTTAGAGAAGTCAGGCGAGCCGCTGAACGAGATTGACGGACTCATCACGTGGCGAATCATCTGCACCTTGTCGCCGAGGAACTTCATAGGCTTGAAGAATCCATAGATTTTGGTGTCGAAGGAAACCGACGCGTTGAAGTCAAACACGTTGTAGAAGTTGTAGGTCGTGTCCATCACCTCCGCCGAGGCATTGGCGTCCCAGGCGCGGCGGATTTTGCGGGTATACATACGGTCGTTCATCGTGATACTTGGCGACACGTTAATGTACTGCAAGATGCTGAACGTGGCCGACACTGGCACGGTGTGGCGCATACCATTCGACCAGTCGCGCACGAGGCTCTTCTTGAAGAATTGGTTCTGCTTAGCGGTAAGGCTATTTTGGAACGTACCGGTGTACGACATTTTGATTTTCTCATACCATCGCTCCGCGCCCACGGCACGCTTGCGCTTGAACGGGGCTACCTGCGAGAGCGAAAGGGTTATGTTAGGAAACGACACCGAGAGCGTTGAGTCTTGTGTGCGTTGCGCCAACGAAGCCGTTGTCGACATTTGGAATTTAGAACTGAAGCGGTAGGACATGTTCACCGTACTGTTCTTGGTGTTTTCCGTAAACGCCTCGCTGTAGTAACTGTTAAGGTCGTTGCGCGAATAGCCAGAAGTAGCGAAGTTCACGCTCGCCGAGAACGTGAGGTTAGGATTGGCTTTCGAGTCCTGCGAGTGCGACCACGTGACGCGGAAGTTCTTCTGCTTCATATAGTCGGGAGAGCCCTTGTCGCCGGTAATCGTGGTGATGTAACTGAGGTCGAAACTGCCGGAGAACTTATATCGCTTTCTGTAGGTCGACTTGGCAGCCAAGCCCCATGAGCCTTTAGTGTAGATTTCTCCCGTAAGAGCCAAGTCGGCATAGTCACTGAGAGCGAAATAGTAGCCACCGTCGCGAAGATAAAAACCTTTGTTGTAGTCGTCGCCGAAGGTCGGGAAAATCACACCAGAGGAGTACTTCGATGTGAATGGGAAATAGCCGAACGGCACAGCCAACGGCAATGGCACATCGCAAAGCACCATATATGCCGGACCAGTCACGATGTCCTTCTTCGGGCGCATCTTCGCCTTGGTGAGTTGCATGTAGAAGTGAGGATGCTCGTGGTCGTCGCAAGTAGTGTAGCGGCCGTTGATAATGTTGTAGGAATCGTCAGCCATCTTTTTGGTCTGTCCGCCAGTAAGAAAGCCTTCACCCTGCTGGGTAACCACATCGGTGATAAAGCCTTTCGATGTCTTGAAGTTGTAGGTCATTGTCTTCGACTCATACTCACCGCTCTTGTCCTTGAACACTGGCGAACCGACAATCTCGTCGGTAGAGTCTGGGCGACCTACGGCATACACCAGACTTTCCTTCATGTCCATGTGGATTTCGTCGGCAGCAAGGTCGATGTCGGCATATTTCACGCTGCTTTGGCCATACATATAAGCGGCGCTCTGCCCCATCATCACGAGGGAGTCTTTGGCTGAGAAATCCACTGCGTGGTCGAGGTCGACCTGCTCCTTCACGATGCGGCTTTTCTTGGGCTTCGGCACAGTGTCGAGGTCGGCGGGAATATCGTCCGCAAGGTAGGCAGAATCAGGCAGTTCGATGGTGTCGGGAAGTGCGACAGCAGTATCTTCCACGCGGTCATTGGCGCGGTCGGTAACACTGCTAATCACCGAGTCGAGTTGCTCGCCCGAGCGCAGCGACGGACGCTGCCGGCGGGCACTGTTGCGCAATGCAGCCATCGCGTTGCGGATGGAGTCGATGCGCTGTGAGGTCACTGCACGTGCACGAATCAGAGCGGAGTCAACAAGAGCAGTGGCAGCATTGGGAATGCTGTCGCCTGATTTGTTGCCCTTTCCTGTCTGTGGATTGGCGAAAAGTGCCGTCGACAAGATTGTTGCTATGATTATGTAGATATGAAAGCGCTTCAAGTTTATTTTGTTCAATGACGGCACAAAAGTACATAAATAGGGCGGAACAAATGCAATGTTCGCCTCTATTTTGCATATTTTAGGTGTTTTGACCTACAGAGAGAGGCCGTCGAGGGTGACATAGTACAGCTGCATCGCTTCGCGGATTTCGGCGTAAGTGATATACTCGTTGGCTGTGTGCGAGCGGGCTGAATCGCCTGGGCCAATCTTAACCGACGGGAAAGGCATCAGCGCCTGGTCGCTGAGTGTGGGCGAGCCAAATGGCTCACGACCGGCAAACACGAGACGACGCACAATGGGATGGTCCTCGGAAATCGACGACGGACGCAGGCGCACACTGCGCGGAGTGAGTTGACACGATGGCACCGCCTGACGAATCATCTCGAGCGTCTGCTCGTTGGTGTAGGCGTCGGTAGTGCGCACGTCCACAACAATCTTGCAGAGGTCGGGCACCACATTGTGCTGCGTTCCAGCATTGATTTGCGTCACACTAATTTTCACAGGTCCGAGATGTTGCGACACCTTAGGGAACGAGAGGTTGCGAAGGCGCTCCACCACAGGAAGAGCCTCGTAGATGGCATTGATGCCTTCGTTGCGCGCCGCATGGCCCGACTTGCCTTTGATTTCGCCATCGAGCACCATCAATCCTTTCTCCGCCACGGCAGGCTGCATGCCCGTAGGCTCACCCACCACCGCCACATCGATTTTCGGGAGCAGCGGCAGTGCCGATTCGAGTCCGTTTTTGCCACTCACCTCCTCTTCGCAAGAGGCCAAGAACACAAGATTATATTTCTGCGGACGAGCAGACAGCATCAGAAACGTGGCAAGCAGACTCACCATCGGCGCGCCGGCATCGTTGCTACCGAGGCCGTAAATGCGCTCGCCGTCGTCCTCTGGCGTGAACGGGTCGTAGGTCCACCCTGCCACCGGTTTCACCGTGTCGATGTGGGAATTAAGCAGCAGCGTAGGCCGCGAAGCATCGTAGCCGTCGGCAATAGCCCACACATTGTTGCCGTGGCGCTTGGCGTCGTACCCCTTGCTGCGGATAAAAGCCTCCACCTTGTCGGCGGCGGCAGCCTCGTCGCGGCTCACCGACGGGGTGGCGATAAGCGACTTGAGCAAGTCGACAACTTCATAGAACAACTCATCCATAATCTCGCGCTATTTTTGATTCAATGCCGCAAAAGTAGGCAAAATCCGCAAGTAAAATATCCATAAAAGCGATGAAAATTTCGGTATCATCACTAATTATGAGTACGCGCACGTTAATTACCTACATTTTAGTATTGCGTGGTTTGAGGTTAGGTTGTAATTTTGCATCGTACACAATTGGAGTTTAACGCAATGCACAAATTACTACGGCTTAATCTATTGGCCACCGCTATGTTCCCAGCATTCGGATGGACAGCAGCACAGTCGCCAGATATTGATCCGAAAGAAGAAGCCCGCCTTGATTCCATCGCTATGGCAGCAGAACTGCATGAAGTGGTAGTCACAGCCAAGGAGTCGAAAGGTGCCGTAACGGCATCGCGCATCGACCGCTCAGCAATGGAGTTTCTTCAGCCCACAAGTCTTTCCGACCTTATGCAACTACTTCCTGGCGGACAGCAGAAAGACCCGGACTTATCGACAGCCAACACCATCGGTCTCCGCGAAACGGGCACAATGGACGCACAAGGCAACTCGTCGGTCAACAACAACTATGCAATCTCTTCTCTTGGCACCCTCTTTGTGGTCGACGGCAACCCATTGTCGACCGATGCCAACATGCAATACACTCCGTTGTCGTCCACGCAGTCGGCAACCACTACTTCCTCAACCGAAAACAACCTCAACACCACCAACCGCGGCGTTGACATGCGTTCCATCTCGACCGACGATGTGGAGAGCGTGGAGGTGGTACGCGGCATTCCTTCGGTGGAGTACGGCAACTTGACAAGCGGTATGGTGAAGATCAATAAAATCCGCCGCTCCACGCCGTTCACGGCGCGCTTCAAGGCCGACGGCTACAGTAAACTACTGTCGATGGGCAAGGGCTTACGACTGAGCAGCACCACATTGCTCAACGTTGACGCCGGACTGCTCGACGCCAAGCCCGACCCAACCAACAATCTGCAGAAATACCGCCGCGGCAACGGTTCGCTGCGACTCACCCTCAACAGCGGGGCGCTGCGCTACACTGCCGCCGTGGACTATACCGGCTCATTCGACAACAGCAAGAGCGACCCAGACATCAACTATGGCCGCATCGACGAATACAAGTCGACCTACAACAAGTTTTCGGTTACCAACAACTTCTCTTGGCGTCCAGAAGGGCGCGGCTTGTTCAAGAGCCTCGACGTCAACACCCTCGTGACTCAGCAGTTCGACCGATTGACTCAGCGCCGTCTTGTGGCGCCACAGCGCTACGGCATCGTGCCGACCACATCGGAAGAGGGCGTACACGACGCGGCACTCATCTTTTCAGAATACGAAGCATGGTTTCTGAGCGACGGCAAGCCGTTTACTGCCTATGCCAAGGCAAAGGCAAACTTCGCCTTGCACACGGGTGTGCTCGACAACGCACTCCTGGTGGGCGCCGATTGGAACTATGCTAAGAATTTCGGCCGCGGACAGGTCTACGACCTCAGCCGTCCGCTGTCGGTGTCGGGTTGGGGCTCGCGTCCGCGCAAATTCAGCGACATCCCTGCCCTATCGCAGGTTTCGGCGTTTATCGAATACGACGGCAAACTACAGTTGGGCGGACACCAAATTGAACTGCAAGCGGGCTTGCGCACCAACAGTCTTACGGGTCTCGACAGCCGCTACACGATGCAAGGCAAAGTTTATCTCGATCCTCGTGCCAACCTGAAATGGAACTTGCCAGCATGGGAATGTGCAGGCCGCCGCGTAACTCTTAGTTTTGCAGGAGGCATCGGCAAGACATCGAAGATGCCAACGCTCAACTACCTCTACCCCGACAAGTACTACAACGACATCACGGAGTTGGGCTACTACGACACCAACCATCCGCAGGAGTACAGCCGTTTCGTGGTACGCAGTTATATTCAAGACCCTACGAACTACAATATCCGACCGGCGTCCAACATCAAGAAAGAGTTGCGCCTCGACCTAACCTTCGGCGACAACACCTTGTCGGTCGACTATTTCCGCGAAAACATGTCGTCGGGATTCCGCTACATGGCGGTCTACGGCGCATACACATATAACGACTACGACGAGTCGGCAATCGACAGCCGTTCGCTCACGGGCAAGCCGTCGCTCGACGGACTCCCCTACACAGTGGCAAGCAAACTCGACGGCTACACCCGCGCCGACAACGGCACACGCATCGACAAGGAGGGCATCGAGTTTCAGTTCACCTCCGCCCGCATCCGTCCGCTGCGCACACGCGTAAACATTAACGGCGCATGGTTCAAGACGCGCTACAGCAACAGTCTGCCTATGTTTGTTTCGGTTAGCGATGTGGTAGACAACGTGGCAGTGAGCGACCGCTATGTAGGTCTTTACAACTGGACCGATGGCGACATCAACCAGACGCTCACCACCAACCTGATGTTTGACACTCAGATACCCGAATGGGGTTTGATTTTTGCCACCTCGGTGCAGTGCTCCTGGTTTGTGAAGACGCAAAACCTTGAGAAAAACGGTCGTCCGACGGCATATCTCGACGTGGCCGACGGTCAGTTGCACGACTATACCGACGAGTCGGCAGCCGATGCAATGCTAAGCCATTTGATTAAATACTACAACAGCGACTCGTTCAAGCAGTTTACCGTGCCGTTTGCCATGAGTGTAAACCTCAAGGCCACAAAGACGCTCGGCAAGTATCTACGCCTGTCGATGTTTGCCAACAAGATTATCGACTACACTCCCGACTACTACTCCAACGGCTACAAAATCCGCCGCAACGTGAGCCCGTACTTCGGAGTGGAGGCAAATCTCACATTTTAGATTATGATGAAGAGTTTACACATACTAATTATAGCAGCCGCCATTGCGATGCTCACCGCTTGCGCCGACGAGGCTACAGTGCCGCGCGTGTCGGCAAAGGTCGAGGTAGTGCCGCAAACGGAGGTGTCGGGGCTTACCGTGAAGAGCGAAACGCTCACGTTCCGCAATCTGTCGACTGGCGAGTCGGTGGTATTCACGTCGACTGGCGATGTGCAGTTACCAGTGGGCTTCTACGAATGCTCATACAAGGCGGAAGTGACCTACAGCAACGGAAGCGGCGACGATGCCGCCGTGGTGAGCGGGCAACTCATCGGCAATGTGGAGTCGGTGCGCGCCACAACCAACGGCGTGAGTCTGTCGCTGCCTGTCTATCTGGTGGCTGACAATGAAGACTTCATCTTTGAGGAGATTTTCTTCACCGGCACCCGTCGCACATCGGGGTCGAGTTACATAGGCGACACGTATTTCAAGATTTACAACAACACCGACCATGTGCTCTATGCCGACGGACTGGCTTTCGTGGAGTCGAAATTCCGCTCCACGCAGCAATACACCTTCGATCCGGACCTCAAGCAGGAGGCAATGACGGTGCACGCCATCTATGTGATTCCAGGCAGCGGCACTGACTATCCCGTGCAGCCGGGGCAGTCGCTCACCATCTGCGACACCGCCATCGACCACCGCACGTCGAACGAGAACTCGTTTGACCTCACGGGCGCCGATTTCGAGTGGTACGACGTGTCGACAGTGCCGAGCCAAACCGACATCGACAACCCCGACGTGCCAAACATGGACAAATGGTACTGCGACTCGCGGAGCATCTTCATACTCCACAACCAAGGCTTCACCTCGTTTGCGCTGGCGCGCATCCCAGTGGAGAAGCAGACCTATCTGACTGACTATTTCTACACGTACCGCTACACGATGTATCTGCCTACGGGCACATACCCAATGAGCGGCGACGGATACAAGATACCGAATTCGTGGATTGTCGACGGCGTGAATTGTAGCGTTGAGTCGGATCGCAAATGGAATGTGCTTCCGGCATCGATCGACGCTGGCTGGACTTGGTGCGGACGTATGAGCGCTGACAGCGACCGCTTCTTCAAGAGTGTGCGCCGCAAGATGCTCTACCTCACCGACGACGGCCGCCGTGTGCTGAAGGACACCAACAACTCTTCCGATGATTTCAATGCGGCATGCGTACCGTCAATCATTGAGGTGCAGCACACTTCAACCAATGCCTCGGGCGACAAGGCAACGACAATAACCTACGACGGCGTACAGCCTAAAAACGACTAAGAAAGAATGAAACGGATTTTCTACATATCTCTGTTCGTGACTGCCGCAACGGCATCGGCTCAACAGGCCAACGTGCAGATGCGGTGGATGGACAACAGTCTGCTGAGCCGCAATGTGGCGACGGTGCGCTACGACAACCCGGCAATGATGAAAAACCGCTACGACGCTTCGCTCACCACCGTCGGCGCTTCTTGGCTCTTCGACTCGCAAGAGCAGGCGCGCGCCATTGAGGAGGGCGACGGCAGCAACCGTGCCGACATCTCGGCGGAGGCATTCATCAAGAAGGGGAAAAACGACATCTGGGGCGAGGCAGGCTACTCCATAGGGCAGCGCCGCAACGTGTTGCTCAACGAGTCGTCGGACTATAGCCGCATCTACCCTTACGTCACTGCCGACCTTGTAGGTGGAGACCTCCACGAAGAGACCTACCGCTTTAGCGGCGGCTTTGCCCACACGCTGAAAAACGGCATTACACTCGGCGCTTCGGCAGGCTACAAGGCTCTGCTTGCCTACCGCACCGTCGACCCACGTCCGCGCAACCTCACGAGCGACCTTGACTTCGCAGTGGGAATGAAGTGGAAATGGCTCGACGTGGCTCTCAAGGCTGGCAAATACAAACAGACCAATGTGGTGAAGTTCTACAACGAGACATACCAGCCTACGGCTTACCACGCTACGGGTCTCGGCACCGACTACTATCGCTTCCGCGGCACAAATACCAACACTTACTACAACGGCCGCGATTTCGGTGCACAGATTGGTGCCTCGTCGCGCTTCGGCAAGACTGAAGCGGGAGTGGTTGCCGCCTACGACTATTTCGGGTTTGACAAAATCATATCGTCGCTCAACGAGTTGCCTATGGCTTCGGTTGCCGAGCGCACGTACCGCATAACCGCCTACGCTCTCTTCCGCCCAGCACAGGGCCACAGCATTGCCATTGAGATTAATGCGAGCCGAGAGCGCCGCGACGGCAAGGAAAACATATTCGGTGAGGCCGAAAACAATATATATCCAGAGATTGCATTTCTGTCGATGTTTCGCCGCGCTCAGACGGAGGCCACGGCAAAGGTGTCGTACGAATATCTGCGCAAATCGTTGCGCCTGCAACTGGACGCAACGGCGGGTTATGCCACCGACCGCCGGCGCTACACGGAGCCAGAACGTCGCATGGAGGCCAACCATCCTATCGTGGGCTTCGACGCAACGCTGTCGGTGATGACGGGGCGCTACACGCTGTCGCCTTTTGCATCGGTAACGGCGGTGATGAGCAGCGATGCCGTGTGGACCAAGCCAGAGACGTCGCAGTCGGTGCTCGATGCGTCGGCTGAGCGACAGTTCGAGATGATTGCCGACACCGACATGCACTACTCCGCTGGACTTCGCGCCGACTGCCGCATCAAGGCGGGACTCGGCATTTTCTGCCGTCTTGCCTACGATGGCAAGCACTATGCCGGCAGCCTTACAGCCAAGGGGTGTACGGCTACAATTGGATTAATCTTTTAATAATTTTATAAAAACAGAAAGACAATGAAAAAATCATTACTCATTTCTTTGTCGCTCGCAGCAGTAGCCTTCACAGGCTTTGCACAAGACAAGGAACCTGTAACCCCAGCCGTGAACTGGGCAACAGTAATCAACGGTAGCGCGGCTACTACTCCAGAGGCTCTCGCACCTACAGAGGACGGCGCTTACCTCGTTTCGAAATTTACAAG
>CAVEIP010000002.1:39998-52750 GCA_963615935.1 [Ruminococcus] lactaris
CACCGACGAGACTGCCACTTGGGTGAACTTCGGCGCTGCCGAGAAGGTGGCTTTCGGCGCTACAAACAAGGCAACTTCGGGCAACGACAACTTGCTCGTGACTAAGGTCAACGCACAGGGCGAAGGTGTTTGGCACGTTTATTCCAAAAACGGCCGCGTGAGCAACGCTTCAGCAGCAGTCACTTCCGATGGTGGCGTAGTTGTAGCCGCTTCGATGACATTCACTGCCTTCAATAGCAAGGACGCAACCGATGTGCCTGCAAACTCAATCCTCGACCTCGTTGACGCAGACAACCACACAACGACTATCGAGAAGACATTCGACAGCAAGTCGGTCTACGACATCGTAGTACTCAAAATTTCTGCCGACGGCCACTTGGTATGGGCAAAGCAAATCAAGGCTGAGGACGGATCTTCGCTCAACGCAAAGGTTGCTGTCGACGACAACGACAACATCTACCTCGGTGGTCAGCACGGCGTGGCTCTCGCAATCGACGCCACTGAAGTGGCTGCGCGCTCGTCTAAGTCGCTCTACCTCGTGAAACTCGACAACGCAGGTAACTTCGTTAAGAATTTCGACATCACCGGTACCGACGCTGAGGACTATATCGACGCTGTTACTTTCGCCAACGGCAAACTCTATGTTGCTGGCCGCGTGAAAGGTGTAGAAAGTGGTGAAGTGAAATTCGGCGACAAAGCCTTCGAGCCAAGCACCTTTGATGATGTGTTTGCTGCAGCGTTCGACACCGACCTCAACGTTGTATGGGTAACATTTGCCTATTCCGTTCCAGCATCCGACGGCAAGCACACTTCACAGGTGAAGAGCCTCGACTTCTCTGACGGCCGCGTACACGTTTCCGGTATCTTCAAGGGAGGATTCAGCAAAACAAGAACAACCGACGATTTTATTGCAACATCTGGAACAACAATGGAAGGCTACATGCTCAAGTTCAACGGCGAGACAGGCGAAATCTCTGGCGCTGCATCTGAAACAGAAGGCATCTCAGGCTACTTCGCAACACTCTCGAAAGGCGACATGACCTACATTGCCGGCTATAGCATCGCCGACACTGAATTCCAGGGCGCAATCCTCAACGTAGACGGTGATGCCAACGACACCGATCCTGACGCAGGCAAAGAGTCGGACAGCATGGGCATCGAGGTGGCATCGACCATCAACGCAAAGAGCGCTGGCTATCCAACCGTATTCTGCGCAAAGTTCTATGGCAACAGCCTCTACTATGCAGTTCGCGCGAAGGGTGAAGGCATCAAAATTTTTGATAACGAATATGCCTACACCAACCAAACCGACTTCACAGCAGCAGTGTTCTCGCTCGACCTTAGCGAAATCTACGGTGGTGTGAAGAACGTGGTAGCCAACAACAACGTGAAGGCTTACGGTGTTGAGGGCGCAGTACGCGTAAGCGCAGCAGAGCCTACAACCGTAGCAGTCTACAACGTAGCCGGTCAGAAAGTTGCACAGCAAGCAGTTAGCGACGAAGCAACAATCGCCCTCCCTGCAGGCTTCTACGTAGTAAACAGCACAAAAGTGATCGTGAAATAATCACCCACCAACCCAACCACAAGGGGCTGCACCACCGGCGCAGCCCCTTTTTTTGTGCCCATCGGCAATGGGATTTCGCCTCAAAGATTTCGGCACAGTAGAAAAAGTCTGGGGATGGAATAAATTGTTATCACAACACACGAAAATTCAGTCGGCTTAGAAGAACATGGGGCAAATGAGCGAGCCTCGGAGAGGCGAAATGTCTCAAAACCCTATGGCTTCAGCCTGGGGCAGAACTGTCTATCAAGTATTTGCGTGCTGTAAGTACGCCACCGTAACATCTCCAAGCAACCATACCCCTGTAGCGCCGGTCACAGGGCGCAAGTTACTAAGTATCAGCCTACCCCAGGCTTCAGCCTGGGGTTATCAACACGGCGCCCCCAACGGGGCGCTTTAGCCAAGCGGTACAATAAAGTTGCTAAACTTTACACTTAATTCCCCAGACTTTTTCTACTGAGCCCAAATTTATTCCAAATCCTAATGACTGATTTGGGATAAAAAACGGCGAGCAGCGGCACAGGGTGTCGCTGCTCGTTGTTTCGGCTGAGCCAATATGCGGTTTATGAATTGATTTGGTCGATGAGTGCCTGTTCGGCTTCTTTCGCTTCTTTCAGTTGCTTTTTCATAAAGTTGAGGTTATCGCCGATTTTTGCTTTACCTTTGTCGGTGAATGCTTTCTGAGCCTTGTCGGCATCGATGCCGTATGCGCTTTGGTGGCAGTCGAGAGCCTTCTCGATATAGTCAGCAAGGTAAGTAGCATCGTTACGGCCGTTGCTCTCGTTAAGTGCGAGAGTGTTGTAGGCGATAGTGAGGTCTACAAGGTTGTCGAGGCTGAGTTGATCCTTTTGTGAATAGAGGCCGTCGGCAGTTTTTGCAAGTTCTTCAATATTGCCAGCCTTGGCATATTCGTCAAGTTTAGCACATGCCTTGTCGGCATCCGATTGGCATGACGCCATCATTAGGCAGATGGCGAAAAGTGAAATAAGTGATAGAATTTTTTTCATTTTGGATTTATTGTTTTTTAGAATTTCATCGAGTCAGACACTCCCTGCTGATACTTCGACAGGTTGGCGTTGTAGTTCTTCACCACAGTGGCCATGTCAACCCCGCGAGCGGCAAACTGCGCCTTTGCTACCGAGGCGTTGGCTGCTACGGCCGACTTGTAGCAGTCGATGGCCTTCAGCACGTAGTCGTAGCGCGTAACGGGGTCGGTCGATTTCTCCGTTAGTTTGTGGTAAATCACAGCCAAGTCGGCAAGCGTGGCTGCCGAGCAGGAACTTTTCTGTGAATAAATCTTGATGGTCATCCCCTCAGCACGAGCATAGTCGCCAGCGGAGATGGCATCGATTATCGAAGTGCACTGGTCGTTGGTGGCAGCCGCAAAAGCCGATGCCACAGCGATTAATGCCATACATATGAATGAAATAACACGTTTCATAGCCTATAAATGATTGCCAAAATTACTCATTTTTTTTGATTTGTGGTAGTTAGACACATCAAATGGCAAAAGGTTTACTCTCAGTGTCATTAAAAATCAGTCGTCAATCTGGAAGCATTGCTTTATAGCTGTGCGGATTGCCTGCGAGTCTGCATTGTCGCGCTTGAGGATGTTGAAGATGGCATGGATGTAGTCGTCCTTCGACTTGCATCCGCAGAGTTGCGCCACATTGCTCGAGGAGAGCATCGTCTTCTGATTGTATACCCTCAGCACACTGCGGTAGTCGGCTTCCTGCACATAGCGGTTGAAGTCGCGGCAGAGACCCTCGTAGATGGCGCGCGGGCGGATTTCGCTGCCGAGGTTGTCGAGGTGCTCCTCAAGGGCGTTGATGTTCTGAAACCGACGGTCCACAACCACCTCGATGGTGCGTTTCACCTGATGGCGGGTGTGCATCAATGCCTGCTGGCGCAGTTCCGTCTTGAAGAGTTTGATGATATTGCTACGCACGCGCGCAAACACCTTGTCGGCGTCTTTGCCGTTGACGCGCGCCACGGTGCGAATCACGCCCTCAAGCATCATGATGTTTTCTATCTCTGCCACGTCGGGCACATAGATTTTCTTCTGCCGCAGGTAGTCCACTTCCTTGGCGTTGCGGCGGTCACGGTCCACTATGCCGCGCGAGTCGAGATGGTGAAATCCCTGGATGTCGTTGACCGAACGCACTGTTTCTATTACCTTCGTGCAACTGCCCATTGGCTTGACCGTGTATTCGGGAAATATAAGCGAATAGAGGCGGAAGTCGAGGCTATGTTCGGTGTCGCCCTCTACGAAGAGCACAGGCTTGCGGCTGCCTGTGAGTTCAATTATCAGTTGGTCGCTCAGCGACTCGTGTGGCTGGATTATTTCATAGTCCCAAGCCTCGTCCTGCACATTCCAGCCGCGCACCCAAACTGTGATGTTGTCGGTGCGTGATGTCGGAAATTCGATGTCGTGGGTGAGGTAGACAAACGTGCAGTCGGGACGGTGACCCTCAATGGTGGTCCATAGACTCTGCGTGATGCTGCGATGCAGGAACAGCGTTGGCGAGTCAACGAAGATGACGCTGCCTTTAGGGGCATAGAGCGTTGCACCGATGTAGAAAAACACGGCCTTCTCACCGGCAGAGAGTTGGCGAGGATTGAAGGCATCCTTGCCAAGGCGGTTGGTGAACTTAATTTTTCCCACGGCGCGCTGCACATCGTTTTTGGGAAACACCTCTTTCCAGAGTTTTACCACGGTGTCAATCTTTGTGCGCGGCAATTGCGGCGGCTGGTCGATGCATTCGAGTGCGCTTATCTTGTAGGCAAACATGTCGCTCATTTCGTCGTTGAGCAACAGAAACAGTAGCATCTCAAACTCAGTTTCAGCCACTGGCTTGACAAACTGCACCGACTGCAGAGCGCGGTTGTAGCATGCTGTGATTGTCTGTGCCGGCGATGTGGTGTTGCGTATGGGATAGAGTGCCGAAAGGGCTGATATGGAAAAAGCCTTGTCGCCGAGCGATTCGATAATCTTGTTGATAAATCTTGTCTTGCCGGAGCCGTTGGCACCGACCACTGTGATTTGCTGGCGGCCGTTGAGGGTGGGTGATGGTTGCCCATCAATCCGCTTGGGTAGCGTTATGCTCATCGTATTCAGATTTTTGTTGACGTAAAGTTATACTTTTCAATCAACAAAAGCAATACCTTGAACGCTGAAATGCTGGCTTATTTTTCCGTTTGCGACGGAATTACGAACTCCACTTCCTTGAAGGCGTAGCGAGGCTGACGGCCGTCGGCAAGTCGGAGGGTAAGGATGCCGTCGGATGCAACATCGGCAATCTCTGCCTCGAAAGTTTCTCCGGCAGCAAGGTGCTCTGCATCGCGAGGCTCTACATTTCGGTAGGTGTGAAATCCGCGGCAGCGGTAGAGGCGGCTGAGAAATTCCTGATGGAGCGCCTGCGCATTGTCGGGCAGACTGTCGGCAAGGCGCAGCAGTTCGTCGGAGAGGAAATGTAGCACCTCGTCGAGCGGAGTGTCGTGACCGATGATTTGACGGAGCGATACGGGGTTGGGCGCGTTGGAAACGAATGCTTCCTGGTTGATGTTCAGCCCGATGCCGGCAATCGTGTGAACGATGGCACCGCCAGAGAGCGAATGCTCAACAAGGATGCCGCAAATCTTTTTATCGTGCCAATAGATGTCGTTAGGCCACTTCACGCTCACGCCCTCATCGACGTAGCGGTCGAGGGTGTGAACCACAGCCAGCGCAACGGCTTCCGATAGCCAGAACTGGCAACTCGGCTTTACGGCAGTGGGGCGCAGGAGCATCGACATAGTGATGTTGCGGAAGTCGGCACTCTCCCATGAGTTGCCGCGCTGTCCGCGTCCTGCCGTCTGACAATCGGCATAGACCACGGTGCCATGCGCCATGTCGCTGGCGTGCTCAGCCACATAGGTGTTGGTTGAGCGTATCGACTCCAGATGCACGTAGGTTGGCTTCGTCATTGCTCTTATTTCTTTGTGGCACGGCGTGCTGTGCGGCGAGGCTTCTTAGGTGCATTGGCAGCCTCTTCGATGATGGCTTTGCAGTCGTCTATGGTCAGCGCCGCAGCGTCCTTATCCTTTGGAATCTTGTAGTTTTTCTTCTTATAGGCGATGTACACTCCGTAAGGACCGTTGAGAATCTCAAGCTCTGGCTCTTCGGCGAAGGTTTTGACCACGCGCTTCTTGTCGGCTTCGGCCTTGTTCTTAATTAGCGTGATGGCTTCGTCGAGTGTGATGGCCTGCGGGGTGAGTGTCTTAGGGATGGACACATACATCTTGCCGCGCTTCACATACGGACCGAAGCGACCGATGGCAGCCGTAACTGTCTCGCCTTCATATTCACCGATGGTGCGCGGCAACTCGAAGAGTTTTAGCGCTTCCTCGAGAGTGATGTCGGCAACTGACTGACCTTTGAGCAATGAAGCAAACTGAGGCTTGTCTTCGCTGTCGGTAGAACCCAATTGCACGAGCGGACCGAAACGACCGATTTTCACCGACACTTCCTTGCCTGTTTTTGGGTCAGTGCCGAGCACTCGTTCGCCCACCTTGTGTTCCAGACGGAGATTGGTGATTTTGTCCACTTCTGGGTGGAACACTTTATAGAATGCCGAAATCTCGTCGTTCCATTTAGTCTGACCCTCAGCGATATGGTCGAATTTCTCCTCCACGTTGGCGGTGAAATTGTAGTCCATAATGTCGGGGAAGTAGTCCATAAGGAAGTCGTTCACGACCATACCCACATCGGTAGGGATGAGTTTGTTTTTCTCGCTGCCCACAGACTCTGTTTTCTTCGACTCGCCGATGGCGCCGTCTTTGAGAGTGAGCACGCAGAAGTCATGCTTTGTGCCTTCTTTCTCGCCCTTCTCCACGTAGTCGCGGTTTTGGATGGTCGAGATTGTTGGTGCATATGTTGACGGACGGCCGATGCCGAGTTCCTCAAGTTTTTTCACGAGCGATGCCTCGGAGTAGCGCGCTGGTTGCTGGGTGAAGCGCTGCGTTGCGTCAACGCGCTCTAGTGAGAGCGTTTCGCCTGCTTCCATCTTTGGTAGGCGACTTTCGTCGGCTGCCGATTCGTCTTCATCGTCGTTCGACTCCATGTAAACGTGGAGAAAACCGTCGAACTTCACAACCTCGCCTGTGGCAACAAACTTCTCCTTGCGGTCGGAGATGCTCACTTCCACTGTGGTCTTCTCAATCACGGCATCCGCCATTTGGGTGGCAATGGTGCGCTTCCAGATAAGGTCGTAGAGACGCTTTTCCTGAGCCGTGCCCGAAATCTCGTGGTGAGCGATGTAGGTTGGGCGGATGGCCTCGTGAGCCTCTTGGGCGCCCTTGCTTGTGGTGTGGTAGTTGCGGTGCTTATAGTAGTTTTCACCGAGCGAACTGGTGATTTCCTGCTTGATGGTGCCGAGTGCAAGAGTCGAGAGGTTGACGCTGTCGGTACGCATGTAGGTGATGTGTCCAGCCTCGTAGAGTTTCTGCGCCACCATCATGGTCAACGACACAGGGAAGCCGAGTTTGCGTGAGGCTTCCTGCTGGAGGGTTGAGGTGGTGAACGGCGCTGCCGGCGATTTCTTCACAGGCTTAACCGTGAGGTCGCTGATGCTGAATGTGGCGTCCTTGCACGATTCAAGGAAAGCCATTGCCGAGGCTTTATCGGGAAGGCGTTTGCTCAACTCGGCGCGGATGGGTTGCTGGGAGTTGGCGGTGTGGAGCAGAGCCACTACGCGGTAGTACTCTTCGGCTTTGAAGTTCTTGATTTCTTTCTCGCGCTCCACGATGAGGCGTACGGCCACGCTCTGCACGCGTCCTGCCGACAGTGCCGGCTTGATCTTCTTCCACAATACTGGCGACAACTCGAAGCCCACGATGCGGTCGAGCACGCGGCGTGCCTGCTGGGCGTTGACGCGGTCGAGATCAATGGTGCGGGGATTTTCTATGGCGTGGAGAATCGCATCTTTGGTGATTTCGTGAAACACGATGCGTTTGGTCTTTTCCGGCGTGAGCCCGAGCACTTCATAGAGGTGCCAAGCAATAGCCTCTCCCTCGCGGTCCTCATCGGAAGCGAGCCAGACCATGTCTGCTTTTTTCGATTCGCTCTTGAGTTGCTTCACCAACTCTTTCTTGTCGGCTGGAATCTCGTAGATGGGCTTGTAGTTGTCATCTACGTCGATACTGAAGTCCTTTTTCTTCAAGTCGCGGATGTGTCCGTAACTCGACATAACCTTATAGTCGTTTCCCAGAAACTTTTCAATTGTCTTGGCCTTTGCTGGAGACTCGACAATCACTAAATTTTTCGGCATATCAATTGTTCCTCTCTTGTTTTTGCGCCGCAAAATTAGATAAAAAAAACTATACGGCAACTGATTTTACACCTAAATAATATAAAAACGGACTTCAAGGTACTGTCTTGGAGTCCGTTGTTACGGTTATTTTACATCTCACTTAGTCCTCTTCGGGGAAAAGTTTCTTGCCGTAGTCGGTCATGTAGTCGCGCACTTCGTGGATGGGGAGCGACACCATAACGGTGCCGGCTGCGTAACTTGCCACCTCGTATGGATTGTAGATAAACGTGATTTGCGAGCCTTCGACATAGAAGTTGTCGACCGTCGGGATTTTGTCCACAAGCAGGTTGCCGGCATAGTCGGGATTCTGCTGTGCGCCACGCATAATGGCAGCCTTGAGCCCGTTAACATCGGCAAACAAGCGACCTACGGTCAGCACCTGGCCTTTGTCGATATCATAACTCAGATAGGTTGTGGCATAGTAGCCGTGCGCTCCGCCGAGATACGACGTCATGTTAATGCTATAGGTAATCATGTGTGTGCCTATAAAACTTGGCGTTGCCGACAGGGTGTAGGTGTATTGCTCCACTGATTCGCTCATTTCAGGGATGGCTTTCACTGCTTTTGACTTAACTCCTTTCATGTCCTCAAAACCGAGCGGTGCCGCCGTCAGATTGTCGAGCGATGCGTTGAGGTTGGCAGCGCTATAGGTGCCGAAGGCTTTCGACAACAGCGAGTCTTGCAGTTCCTTTGGCGCATTGCCGCTTAGCGAGTCGGGCCAGCACACGTTGGCAGTGATATGGGTGTAAATCTTCATGCCGTTGGCAAGGTCCTTCAGACTGTCGGGAAACTGGAGTTCGCATTTCTTGTCCAATTCAACGGTGTGGAACTGGCAGACGCCAGTCTTGTCGACCTCTTCAGCCGGTTTGTCTTTCTTGCCGCAGCCCGCAACAGCAAGTGCCACGGCCGCCATAATAATTAGTTTCTTCATCTTAAGATTTGTTTTTAATGTTAGACTGAATAACTAAGGCAAAGTTAAAACATTCCGCAGAAAAAATTCCACCGTTCGCCATTTTTCACAAACGAAGCATTAGAAGCGGGTCATGATTTCAATCACGATTTTGTCCTTTTCCGAAGTCTTGGGCACGGCGTTGTCGCCGTAGAAATATTTCTCATAGTTAGGCGTATGTCGGAAATGAACGGTTTGGCGAGGCTCACAGTGATGCCAGCTGTAAAGCGCGAACGCTTGTAGTCGGTAAGCACCATCTTTCCGTTGTCGTCGAGAGTGCCGTCGCTGTGGTCGGTCATGAAGTCGTATCTCACAAGCGGCGAAATCTTCTTCACGAGTTTGCCGCTTTTCAGCGCGATGTCGTAGTTCACAAAACTGTTGAACGAGTGCACATTGTCGAATGCGTTGTGGCTGTAATGCTTGAAGAGGTACTCCGCCTCGATGTGCCATCCGTATTTCTGCCAATATGCCCCAGCGTCGTACATCATTATTCCGTTGCCATTTGGGCTCACCTTCTGTGTGCTGAGCGTGATGTTGAAGCCTTCAGGGAGGAAGAACTGCGCTTTGGCGGAGAAGTTGATTTTCTTTGTCCAGAAATCTTTCTGGTTGGTGAGTCCGGAGCCGTTGAAGAGTCCGGCGTCGAGCACTATGGGCAAGCGGCAGTTAATCTTGTAGCCGAGCGTAAGACCCACATCGCGCACATTGCCCACTTGCTTGGCTATGAACGAGCGGTTGGCGAAGTATTGCTGATGGGGTGAGCGGTGGGCATCGATGGTAAACGGCACGCGCATTTGTCCCAGAGTGACCGAAAAGCCCGTGAAGGGCTTGATGCGCGTGTAGGCGTCGAGCATCTTTATCTTGCCCTCGTCGCAGAGGTCGATCTCCGCCTTGTATTCCACAGCGCGCGCCACACGGCCGTCTACGCTCAAGCGGGCGTTGCGCACCTCAAAGCGGCTTTCGCCCTCCTCGGTCTGATATTCAAACTTGCCTCTCACAGTGCCGTGGATGCTAGGCATGTAGTTTATTTTCTCTTGCTTTACATTGGTGCTGTCGGATTGCGCAGCCGCAGGCACACTGGCCATGCAGAGCAAAGCCAGCGACAGTAGGGCGTTTAGGTGAAGTGTCATAAAATAAAGACTGTTAAATGATTGCCGCAAAGATAATGAGCCGCGTCGGCAAAAAAATAACAATCCTGTTAAATCTCTTGCGGAACTGCCGCAGAAAAATTCCTGTGTAAATTTTGTGACGTCGATTTGGCAGAGTCAAATGTTTGTGCTATCTTTGCAAGAGATTTGCGCATGTGGCGTAATTGGTAGCCGCGCTAGACTTAGGATCTAGTGACGTAAGTCGTGGGGGTTCGAGTCCCTTCATGCGCACCCCAAAAAAAAGAGGTCAAACCATCAGACAGGTTTGGCCTTTTTTTGTTTCTTGGCAGAAACGGCGGCTCAGTGGCTTTATCTACTGGCCCCCTTTTTGCCTACCTCAAAAAGAAGATAGGCTGACAATCTGACGATTATCAGCCTATCTTTGTACCCAGACCCGGGATCGAACCGGGATGGATTTTACTCCACTGGTGTTTGAGACCAGCGCGTCTACCAATTCCGCCATCTGGGCATCAGCGTTGTTGGCTTTTGCGAGTGCAAAGGTAATGCAGAATTGCGAAACCCGCAAATTTTTTGGCAACAATTTTAGAAAATATTTTTGCCGCTATCTGTTATAGTTGCTAAAACTACTGCTGTTTAAGTTGTTATACGAACCGTTGGGAGAGAATCCGTTTTCATCATCTTCTTCCTCGTCGGTTTCAGTCTTTTTCTTTGCGTTGGACTTGTCCCACTTGTTCTGCTCTGGACGGTTTTTCTTTATGGCATCCGGCTTTTGCTTGTCGATAGGCGCAGAGTAGATGTCCCACGTCTGATCAATGTCCCAGTTCTTCTTTAGGTTGATTGCCCCAGGATAGTAGTAGGTTTCCTCAGGCTGGCGATGCTCGTCGTAGTTGCCAGTGTCGTACTTTCCGTTGCCGTTGCTGTCGATAAACAGGCGGGCATAGTATTTTGCCGGCAGGAGGTTAAGCAGTTCAGCGCGGTGGTTCTTCACTGTGGCCCGCAGTTTCACCTTGTCGCTACCATCGAGCAGTTCCACCACGGCGGAATCGGCAATGGCAGGAATGTTGAACACAATATTGCCATAGTCCTCCATCGCCCGCACCTTGAATTCCGAGCGCAAAGGTTTCGACGAGAGTCCGTAGATGTCGGTCACCGCCAGAGAGTCGACCGTAAGAGCATATGTAGCGCCAGGCTCCCAGTCGCAGCGCATGGTAATGTCGCGCAGGTTCATCGTTGTGTCGCGCATGGCGATGCTCTTTATCGGGGCCGACTTATAGACTGTGTCGCCCACTGATTTCACGTCAAGATGGAAAGCCTCTTTGTTGAACGAAGCCAACGGTGTGGTCGATTGAAACGTTACGGGCATATACACTTCTTGAGTGCCATTGGTGAGGCATTTCAGCGTCACAAACGGCGTCACAATGGTGTCAACTTCCTCATTTTTCTTTTTCTTCTTGACGGCCTTTGGACGCTGGAATGTAAACTTCAGAGTGTCGGTACCCCAAGAAAGATTGTTGAGCGTGTCGGTGCGCAGATAGCGCGTAGCCACCACCAGAGTGTCGGCCGACACAAGGTGCGGCGGACGAATCCAGTAGGTCAGCGAGTCGTTGTTCTGCGAGCGTTCAAGCGCGTACCAATCCTTCGGCACATCGTTGCGCCCAACAATGGAGAGTTGCGGCAACGTGTCGGACGGCGCAGCAAAAATCAGCGATATGCGCGTGGAGTCCACTCGAGTGTTGTTGGCAAGATACTGCGTCTTGCGATTTTCATTGAACATCGACAGAAGTATGTCGTTAGGAAAATAGTCTGGACGGATGCCGCGAATGATTGAATCAATCTCGTTCTTGTCGTTATAGATTGTGTCGGCAGCCTCGCGAGTGCCCACGCTCGGCACGATGATAGAGTCAAGGAAAGCGATGTCCTCCGTAGGGTTGCCAAACTTATAGTCGCGGTCGAGATCCTTAAGGGCGAAAATATGGTAGCGACCAGGCGCCACGTTGCGGATGGTAAACTGGCCGCGGTCGTTGGTTAGCGCAACGCGCTGAAGTTTCACCTTGTGAAAAGCCGAGTCGGCAAGATTGCTCTGCAGACCCACAATCACGCTCTGCATCGGCTCAAGCGTCTGCGAGTCGAGCACATAGCCCGACACACGCATCGAGTCGACTACGCTTCCCGTAGAGAAAGCAAAAGCGAAATTACCAAGAGGGTTACCCTCGTTGTTATCCTGGATAGAGTTGGAAAAGTCAATGGAATAGGTGGTGTTCGGCAGAAGACTGTCGACCAGTTCCACCATCACCTTCTTTCCCGATGCCGACATCTTAGGCATCTCCGTTTGTGCTGGAGAGACAATGATTTTGGTTGACGGATCCTTAAGAGTGACAATCTCATCGAAGAATATTTCCACCTTGTTGCCCTTCACATTTACAGCGTTAGGCTCAGGATTACTGCGCATAAACACAGGAGGCGTGCGGTCCACAGGGCCGCCGCTCGGGTTACCGATGTTGGCGCACGAATAGAGTACCGCCACCGCAATCAGTACAAATATATAGTAAAGTGATTTGCTGTTGTTCATCTGGAATCAATTTTCGTTGCAAAGATAGTGCAAATCGAGAGCAAAACAGCAAGTTTACTTGAATGTTTTGCCGAGGTGCAGCCTATCTTATTTAAAGATAGTGCAAGCCGAGTGAAGAGCAAAACAAGCTCGCTTGATTTTGCTATGCCGAGGCGCAGCCTATCTTATTTAAAGATAGTGCAAATCGAGTGCAAAACATCAACAATTGCCTCCGGAG
>CAVEIP010000002.1:52760-54330 GCA_963615935.1 [Ruminococcus] lactaris
CACATTATATAAACGCTTAAAACCGCCACAAAAAGTTTTCAACTTGAAAGAAATACCGTATATTTGCAAACTGAAAAAAACGCATAAATTATTAAATTAAATATTAACAACAAACAAAACAAATGCAAAGTAAAGGTTTTATCAGAGTCATAACCGTGCTTTTGGTATTGGTTTGCTTGTTCTACCTTTCTTTCTCGCTGGTGACCAACAGCGTGGAGAACGATGCTGCTGACAGCGCCCGCAAAACTGCGGCTGCTGCGGCTGCAAAGATTAGCAAGGACAGCAAATCGGAAGCCTACCGCAATGCTTACGACTCAATTTACGACAAAGCGTATGCCAAGTATCTTAAGGATATGGGGCAGGAAGAAGTGTACATGTGGTACACATACAATCAAGTTCGCGAAAAACAGATTGGCTTAGGCCTTGACCTGAAGGGTGGTATGACCGTAACACTTCAGATTTCGGTTGCCGACATTGTCCGTTCAAAGGCTACAAACCCATTGGATGCGAAACTCAACGAAGCGTTGACCTATGCCAGCCAGAATCCTGGTGACGATTTTGTCGCAGCCTTCTGCAAGAAATACGAAGAACTCGTGCCTGGCGTACGCTTGGCGCAGAAGTTCAACAGCGTAGACGGTGTAAGCGCCAACGACAGCAACTCCAAGGTTGAAGGCGTGCTCCGCGAGAAGACTCGCAGCGACGTTTCGCGTTCGGTCAACTTGCTCCGCGAGCGTATCGACCGCTTCGGCGTAATTGCGCCAAACATCAAGGAGATGCAGCGTGAGGGTCAAATCCTTATGGAACTCCCAGGCGTTAAAGAGCCGGAACGTGTCTACAAGTTGATTCAGACTTCAGCAAAACTTGAGTTCTACGCAACTTACCAATTCGACAACTCACTCCAACACAGCCTCAGCGCCCTCAGCGAAGATTTCGCAGCAGGCAACGGCAATGTGGCAGCAGCAGCGCCTGCAGCAACAGCAGCAGATGTAGAGGCAGCGCCTGCAGCAGAATCGACTGCAGCCGAGGCAGCAGCGCCTGCAACAGTAGCCGAAGCCGCTCCTGCAGCCAAGGTTGAAGGCAAGTCGCTCGCTGAAATGATCTGGACTAAGGACATGATGACAATGGTTGGCAAGGACGGCAAAGACGTGCAAGTTCCTGCTCAGCAATACATCGGCGGTGCTTGCGTGGGTGTAGCCAACGAGGCCGACACCGCAGCCGTAAACCGCATCCTCAACTCTCCAGCAGCAAAGCGCATCCTTCCTAACGACTTGAAGTGCGCATGGTCAGTTAAGGGTGTTGACAAAAAAGGCACCTATTTCCAACTTGTTGCCCTCCGCACAAGCAATGGTGAAGCAGCGCTTGCCGACGCCGACATGATTGACGACGCAAGTGCAGAACTCAACCAGTTCAGCGGTTCTTATGAGGTCAGCATGACAATGAACACCGATGCCGCTTCAAAGTGGGCCAAGGTTACTCGCGATAACATTGGCAAGCAAGTGGCAATCGTGCTCGACGACCAAGTATATTCATTCCCAACAGTCAACACAGCAATCGAAGGCGGCCGCTCTTC
>CAVEIP010000002.1:54340-57671 GCA_963615935.1 [Ruminococcus] lactaris
GGTAACTTCACCGTGGAAGAGGCCAACGACTTGGTCAACGTGCTCACCGGTGGTGGCATGTCGGCAAGCGTGAAGATTGTGAGCCACACCGAAATCGGTCCGTCGCTTGGTCAGCAGGCAATCGAGGCAGGTATCTGGTCGTTTGTAATCGCATTGGTTCTGTTGATGATCTACATGATTTGCTTCTATGGATTCGCTCCGGCAATGGTAGCCAACATGTGTCTTATCCTCAACCTCTTCTTCACTCTCGGCATCTTGGCCTCATTCCAGGCCGTATTGACATTGCCTGGTATCTGCGGTATCGTGCTTTCTCTCGGTATGGCAGTCGATGCCAACGTGCTTATCTTCGAGCGCACGAAGGAGGAACTCCGTGCTGGCAAGAACGTGAAAGCAGCCCTCGCCGATGGTTACAAGAACGCATTCTCTGCAATCTTCGACTCCAACTTGACTTCTGTAATCACAGCCATCATCTTGATGGTCTACGGTACAGGTTTGATCAAGGGCTTCGCAACCACATTGCTCATCAGCATTATCTGCTCATTCTTCACAGCAGTGTTCATCTCTCGCCTTGTGTTTGAGGCATTGCTCAAGAAGAAAGACCGCACTTATACATTCACCACAAAGATTAGCCAGAACTTCCTCGTCAACACCAAGGTGAACTTCCTTGGCCAGACTAAGAAGGCTTGGACAATCATCGCTGCCATCGTTGTAGTAATCGTAGCATCGTTCTTCATCCGTGGCATCAATAAGGGCATCGACTTCTCAGGTGGTCGCAACTATGTTGTGCAATTTGACCACAGCGTCAACACCGACGACATCACCAAAAAGTTGGCTCCTCTCTTCCCGGATGCTTCTGTATCGGTAATCACTGTCGACAACGACACTAAGGTGCGTATCTCCACCAACTACAAGATTGCCGACAATGGTGACAACATCGACAACGAAATTATGCAGAAACTCTACGAAGGTTTGCAGAGCGAACTCAACGGCATGCCTTACGACAACTTCAACGTCAAGGACGAGCACCATGGTGTGGTATCGTCGGAAATGGTTGGACCGTCGATTGCCGACGACATGACACGCGGCGCTATCTGGTCAGTGCTCTTGTCGCTCATCGCCATCGCTCTCTACATCCTTCTCCGCTTCCGCGACTTCGCATTCTCTATGGGTGCTTTAGTTTCGCTGGCATTCACTTCACTCGTGATCATCGGCTTCTACTCACTGTTTTGGGGCGTGCTTCCATTCTCAATGGAGGTTGATCAACAGTTTATCGCCGCAATCCTTACGATTATCGGTTACGCCATCAACGATACCGTGGTAGTCTTCGACCGCGTGCGCGAGATGATTGGCCTCTATCCAAAACAAGACCGCCGCGACGTAATCAACCACTCATTGAACTCGACATTGACTCGTACGATTATGACCTCGACAACAACCGTTCTCGTGCTCCTCGTAATCTTCCTGCTCGGTGGCGAAACAATCCGTGGCTTCGTCTTCGCAATGCTCTTCGGTGTGATTGTAGGTACATTGGCTACAATCTACGTAGCAACTCCGGTTGCCTACTGGATGATGCGCCGCAAAGCCAACAAGAAGAAATAATCCCAACAGATTATAATTTCCAGAAAGCCGTCCGCACCGCGGGCGGCTTTTTTGTGCCTAAACCGAGCTAACTAAATATTTGTGGATGTTTTGGAAAAGATATATATTTGCACAAAAGCATAAAAGTATGATTAGTGCCAACATACAAATAATGATACCCATAATTCAGCAGTACTTTACCGAGCAGCCAATAAAGAAAGCATGGCTTTTCGGTTCTTCGGCACGCGGAGAGGAACGAGCTGACAGCGATATTGACATTCTCGTACAATATGATGACAATGCCGGAATTTCATTGTTTACTATCTCCCGCATTATGGTTCAGATGAAAAAACTGCTTGGCAGAAATGTTGACCTTGTAGAAGACGGGCAACTGCTCCCTTTTGCATCTGATTCAGCCAATCACGACAAAATTCTTATTTATGAGAGAAAAAATTAAGGGTATTACGCCATAAAACCCGAACAAGTTTGGCGAACAATAGAAATCGATATTCCAACATTAAAACCGTTAATTGAGAATTTGATCAAGGCAAGGAAATAAACATTTCTACATACATCATCAAAAAAACAAGTAGTGCGGGCAAATTTGTCGGCACTATTTAGTTTTACCTGCCAGCAACTTATCGTTTAAAACCAAAATCTGTAAAAAATTTCGCAGTCCGATTTTACTTTTCTATTTTAGTCGGGTCTTTAGGATGTAACGGTTATGAAACCCAACAGACAAAAAGAATGACAATCGACGACCAACATATTATCAAAGCCATCGGCAAATCGCCCGACAAGGGTTTTCGCCTATTGGTGCAGAAATACAAGGAGCCTCTGTATTGGCACATTCGCCGCCTTGTGGTTTCGCACAGCGACGCACAGGATGCCACCCAAGAGGCGTTCATTAGGGCTTTTCGCTCGTTGTCATCGCTCAACGATGACAAAGCGCTGCGCGGATGGCTCTTCCGCATAGCCACCAATGAGGCGCTGCGACTGATTGAGAGCCGTCGGCAAGACACCGTGTCGATCGACGACGATGAAACAAGCGCGAACCTTGCATTCGCCGACAACTATGTGGACTACTCCGACCTTGAGGCAGTTCGCCTGCAAAAAGCCATTCTCAGTCTGCCGCCAAAGCAGCAGTTGGCTTTCAATATGCGCTACTACGACGAATTGCCATTTGCGGAAATCGCTTCAGCGCTCGACTCCACGGAGGCAGCTGTGAAGATGAATTTCCACCTGGCAAAGGAAAAGATAATTGAGTATATGAACAACAACGATTAAAATGTCACTATAATGAGCAAGAATTTTGATTTCGACAACGTGGGCAAACGCATGCCCTACTCCACCCCAGAAGGATTCTTCGACAATCTCGAAGACAGCATTATCTCTCGGGTCGATGCTGAAAAGGTGACAAAAAAGCGCCGTCCGCATCTGCGCATCATCATCTCAAGCATCGCCGCCACCGCAGCAGCAGTTGCCGTAGTACTGATGGTGGGTATCAAAACTCAACAGCCAGTGGCACCGAGCATCAGCGACGTTGATTTGGCTTTCAGCCAACTGTCGGCCGACGACCAAGAGTTTATGCTCAACGTTTACCAAAACGACATGTTTATAAATCAATAAGTCCAATCATAAAAACATTAATTTTTTACGGCTATGAAAACTCTTTTTAGAACATTAGCAATTGTCGCCATCGTAATGGCAACATCATTCGCAACTTTCGCACAGGGCAACCAACGCCCTCAGC
>CAVEIP010000002.1:57704-58518 GCA_963615935.1 [Ruminococcus] lactaris
ACAGGGCAACCAACGCCCCCAGCCAAACAAGGAGCAACGCATCTCACGCGAACAATTGGCGGAGAAACAAGCGCGCTACATCGCTCAGCAGCTCGCCTTCGACAGCAACGTCACTGCCAAGTTTGTAACCACCTACTGCGACTGCCAAAAAGAAATCTGGGCTCTTGGCCCGCGCCAACGTCCATCGAAGCAGCAAGCCTCGGAGCAGGACAACGAGCAGCGCATTAAGGAACGCTTTGCCATGAGTGAGAAACTGCTCAACATCCGCCAAAAATACTACAAGAAGTACTCCGAATTTTTGACGCAAGCCCAGATTGAGCGCGTCTACGAAGAAGAGCACAACCTGATGAAGCGATTCAACGACCGCGCCCACAAAGGCAAGAGCAAAAGCATAAAATAATATTCATAGGATTGTTTAGTGTGGAAAGTCATCGGCACGGGTTCTCCCACCCCCCGCCGATGACTTTTTATTCTGCTTAAAGTACCAAAAAACGCAGCGAGGGAGCCGCGATGTACGGCTCCCTCGCTGTTATTGAAAGTTTTTCTGGATCAGTAGGAAAAGTCTAGGGGATTATCATCGATACCCTCAATTTTATCTACTGAGCCCGACAATCCCCGTCTGCGCGCCTCTGCCTTCTTTTTGGCAATAATCCATACATACTATTTTATTTCTTCTCCTGTTTCTGTTTCAACCTTAACTCTGTAGGGGAGTTACCTGTTTGTTTTGTGACAAAACGGGTGAAGTGGGCAGGATTGTCGAAATTCATCTGGTGGGAAATCTCTGCGAAAGTGAGGTCTGGTCGCTTCAGGAGCG
>CAVEIP010000003.1:0-55665 GCA_963615935.1 [Ruminococcus] lactaris
TCCTCTCTTCAATCGTCGGCAAAGACGTGAAGTTCTTCTAACGTGCGAGTGAGAGCGTCCCAACATAGCGACGGTGGCCCTTTTTGGACTCCCGTCGCTTATTTTTTATCTGCAAACGGCGCCGTTGGCACTCCTGAGCGTGACCGTCTGGAGAATGAACTTGAAGCGCTCCGTATCGGTTTTAAAATCAAATCCGCGCGGGAGGCTTTGAATTTGACACAGGAGCAACTGGCGGCAAAAATCGACAAGAAACGCACGTTTATCTCTAAAGTGGAGAACGATGGTGAGAACATCACCCTCCGAACTCTTTTCGATATTGTAGAGCGTGGTTTGGGTGGCAAACTCAATATTAGCATCGACTTTGTTTGATAGAATCGCCTCTGCTGATGTTTTGTGGTTAAAATGATTACTTATTCGTTTGTGGCGAGAAACGCGGCGAGAGGGCTTTAAAATGCGCTTGCGCGGCGATTGCGCAATCCTTAACGATGCAACAAACAAAAAGCGGCGAACCTCGGAAGGTTCGCCGCTTTTTTATCGGTATCTGTAAGAAACTACAGTTTGTAGTCGGTCAGTTGGTTTACACCAGGAATTTTGTAGACCGTGGTGATAGTACCTTTCACCATTACCTTCTTGCCCAAGTTGCCAGGGTTGTCCTTCAAGTTGATGGCAGTGCGGGTTGTGCCGGCAGGAAGTCCTACGGCGATGCACTTTGTCACGTCGGTTTCCGATGCCGACTCAGCGATAAGTACGTTCAAGTCGTTGGCGCTGTCGGCTGTGAATTTTGCCGATGTAGAAGCGTCGATACCGCTTGAGTAGCCCACGATGTAGCCTGTCACCCACTTGTCAGAGCCTGTCACGCCGCCGCGCACGTCGGTTGCGTTGTAAGGCTTGCTCTCAGAGCCGTCGTTGCCTGTCACTACTGTGCCGCTCTTCTTGCCAACGAGCACGTTGTCGAAACACCATGTTGCGTAGTTAGCGTCGCTTGTTGCTGAGTAGCGGAAGCCGATGTAAATCTTGCCGCTGAACTTGCTGAGATCGATGTCGCCCGACTTAACCCAGTCTGAATAGCCGCTTGCTGGTGCTGTAGCGATGTTGCAGTCGAGTTTGGTGTTGGTCGAGGTCGATGGGTCGTTGGTTGTCATCACATAAACCTCAAATTTCGATGTTGTGCTGCTATAGCCGTTCACCTGAGTGTCGAAACTCATCACCTTGTCGGTAACTTTGTCGAGGTTAATGCATGGAGTAATCAGCCAAGTGTCGAACGGTGCAGTACCCTTGTAACCTGATGCTGTTGCGTAGACGTTGCTGCTGTATGTGCGCATCGACCAGACCTTGTTGCCGCTCGGTGTTTGAAGTGTCCAGCCTTCGCCGAGAAGGTTGCTTTCGGCGATGTCTGTGTAGCCGTCGCTGCCAGCGTTCCATGTCTCGAAGTTCTGGTCGATTGATGTAACAGTGGCGCTGCTGCTAAACACGAATTCGCTGTCAGTACCGTTGTTGCCTGTGATGGCTGTCATGCCGTAGTTCTTGCCAATAACGCCCTGGAGGGTAATCTCGTTGCCGAGGTTGTCAGGAGTGTCGGCGAGGTTGGCCTTTGTGCGGAGCGATGAGCCTTGTGGAAGGTCGATAACGATGCACTTGCTATAGTCGCGCTCTGTTGCTGCGTCGGCAATCACGATGGTGTTAGGCAAAGTGAATGGTGCTGCCCACTCGATGTCGCTGTTGCTCTTCACCTCCGATACGCCCGGTGCCAAGGTGCCCACGATGTAGCCGCGGGTCCATACGGTCTTGGTCGAACCGCTTGCCTGGGCTGCGATAGCGTCGGCTACGGTGAGAGGATTACCCTTTGTGCCTGCCTGCTTCTCGTAGATGCAGTCGTTGATGTCGCGAAGGGTCAACTGCCATGCGTTGTTGAAGTAGCCGAGGATACCCACAATCGAGATTTCGCCCTCTGGAAGGGTCTCATAGTAGAAGTCAGAATAACCGCTGGTGCGCACTGCGATGGTTGCGTTGCCGTCAGTGAGGTTTTGCGACACTGTCTTCTGGTATTCAGCAAATGTTGCTGTACCGCCGTTCACAAAGTGCACGCCGTCGAAGCGCACGAGTTGGCTCTGGAATTTGCGGATGCCCTCGTCGTCGCTTGGAAGTGCGCCGATGGTAGTAACTACAGTGTCTACCTTTTCAGGTTGTGGAAGGCCGTTGAGTTGTGCGTGCTGCTTGAAGAATTCCAGCGGCATGAAGGTGGTCTGCCAGCCGTAGGTGCTGCTGTAGTCAGGCAAGCCCAACTGTTGCAGGCCTGAATATTTGCCGATATACATGTCGGTAGCATCGATCACAACCTCCTGGCCGTAGCGATACGAGGTATAGAGGCTGTTGGCGTTGATGCTCAAGGTGAGGCTCGCTGGCGCTGCGTTTGGCGCTGCTGGGTCTTCGTAGGTGTCTTGGATCACAAGGTTCTTGTAGATGTTGCCCGACTCGTCCGACGAGATTACGCGACCCTTGATGATGTAGTGCTGTTTTGTGCCAGCGTCCTTGTAGCCGATGGTGTCGACGCAGTTGGCGTCCGACTTCCAATATGCTGCCTTGAGGTCTGCAATTGAGGTGTTGGCTTCGATTGTCGCAACTGGACCGACCAATGGAGGGGTATCCCAATTGTCGTCACAACTTGTGAATCCGAGTGCTGCGAACATCAATGCCGTCAGATATAACTTGGAATGTTTCATCTTGATATTTCGTTTTTTGATTTTTTTACTTTGATTGTTTGTTTGCGGTTAGAACCGGATGCCCACGTTGGCGTAGATGCGGATGCCCTGCGCGTAGTAGTAGCGGTTAGGATATTTGTCCACTGAGTAGTTCGTGTAGTCGAAACGGCTCTGCTGGTAGCCTCCGGTCTGGATGTTGGTCTTGTTGAGAATGTTGTTCACGCTCACGTTGAAGTTGAGCGACAACTTGCTGTTCACGTAGACCAACTTGCCCACGCTTGCGTTGAGCAGGAAGGCGTCGCGGAGTTTCTCCTGTGCGGTGATTTCCTTCACTTTCGCAATGTATTCTGCCTCGTTTTCGCAGTAGGATGCCAAACCTGGCATGTACTCGTGGCGGATTGGTGAGAGGTCAACATAGGCGTTGCCCATCCATGTGCCGTTGAGTTCGAGGAACCACTGGTGTGGGGCGTTGTAGTTGATGGTGAGGCTTCCTGCCGTTTGCGGCGTGCCGCCCACGTAGAAGTTCTTCAGATAGACCATTTGTGTTGTGTCTGCGCGCGCACCGTTCTCGAAACTGCGTGTGCCTTGCGGACGGTTCTTGTACTGGTAGCGCGAGAATGTTCCGGCAAGCGACACTGTAAGGTCGGGTGTAACCTTTACCGATATGCCAACCTCAATGCCCTTGTAGGTCTTGTTCACGCCTGTGAGCACGTAGTTGGTGTATGTGGAGTAGTTGTCGTCGTAGAACGAACTGCGGCTTACGCCGTTGTAGGAGTTGGTCCAGAAGCCGGTAATCTTACCGCGCACGCGGCTGTAGTTGAACGTGTAACTCAAATCGCCGCTGAGCACTCGCTCGCTGCCTACATCGGCGGCTGTGTCCTTGATTCTCGGAGAGATGTAGATGTTGTCGGCCAAAGGCGCACGGTTGCCGTAGGAGCCGTTGAGGGTCACGAAGTTGTGGCCGTCGGCTTTGTAGGTAATGCCGGCTTTGAACATTGCGTTGTCGAAGATGTGGGTCTTGCCCTTGCCGTAAGAGTTTTCAGGGGCACGGCCGTTGCGCATCTTTCCGTCGCGCTGGTATTGGGTGTAACTCATCTTCAAACCGTAGTTGATGTCCCAGTGGCTGCGGTTAATCATGTTCTGCAACCAGGCGGTGGCAATGATTGAGTTGATGTCGTAGTTGTAGCCAAACTTGTCGCCCTTGCGGATCACGGCGTAAGGGTCGTTCAAGTCGTTGATGAGCATCGTTGGGTCGTCTGGATAGTCGCGCTCGGTGAATTTGTCGGTGTCAATCCAGAATTCGCCGCCCAAAAGGTCGCGCATTGTCTTGTAGTAGGTGGCGCGTGTCCAGTTGAAGCCAACACCTGCCTGAAGGGTCATGAAGTCGTTCAAGCGGTGGTTGAGTGTCGAGTTGAGGGCGAAACTGAGTTGGTTGCTGTGGCGGTTCTCAAGGATGTAGATCGACGAATATTCGCCAGCCATGGCTGCCGTCTGGTTAGCGTAGTAGAGTTTGTCCCAGTTGAGTTGGCGCATGTCTTCATCGTTGCGCCAGCGGTTGGTGTAGAGTTCGTAGGCTTCTTCGTTGTCCTTGTAGTAGGATGGAAGATAGCGGTAGTAGTCTGGACGTGGGTCGGATGCTTGGTCCCAGTTGAGGGCCGACGATGAGTAGAGCGAATAGCGCAATGCTGCACCGGTGTTGAGCGTTGTGCCCGACTTCTTGTTCCATATCCAGTTGACCACTGCTGTCGGGTCAAACGATTCGATAATCTTGGAGTTGCGCTTCTTGCCGTTCTGCCAGCCCCAGTTGGGGTTGTACATGTGGGTGCCGGCAAGGTCGTAGGCTTCCTCGTAGGTTGCCGACGAGCCGCCGCGCTGCGTCGGTGCGCCGTAGAGCGTGAGGGCAAGGCTGTGGTTAGGGTTAAACACCTTCTGAAGGGCGAGGAACAAGCCTGCCGATTTGTAGAATGTGCCCTCGGTGATGCCTTCCTTGCTATAGCGGCCGATGGCAGAGATGGTGAATGCCCAGCCGTTGTCCATAAGGCCGGTGGAGTAGGTCACCATGCCGCGCATTGTGTAGGCGCCGTTGGTGTAGGCCACGCTGCCGCGGAATCCTGGAGCATAGTTGGCTGCAAGGGTGTTGACATTGGTTGTCCCGCCAATCTCGCCGAGCGAGAAGTTGGCTGGAGCAAGACCTACGCTGGTCGACTTGCTCTTGAATGCCTGGTTCATGCCGCCAAACGATGAGTAGTTGAAGCGGCCGCGGATAGCGTCGGTAAACTGCACGCCGTTGATGTGCATCTGCGAGTACTGCTGCTCGTAGCCGCGCAGACGGAAGCGCATTGTGCTGAAGTCGTAACTTGCTGCGTTGTAGTACACGTCGTCCGACGAGCCTGCAAGCATGTTGATCGACTGGTCGTTACCTTCCTCGTCGTCAATCTGATTCTCGTCGAGCACGGAGATGTCGGCGCTGTAGCCTTGTCCGTTGTCCGATTTCATCTTCAACTTGCCGAGGTCGACTGTTGATTTAGCGAATAGGGTCACGTCTTGCACAATGTCTTTGTAGCCATAGGCAATGACTGTAACAACCTCTCCGCCCGCTTTGGTTGTGGTGATGTTGAAGTCGCCGTTTGGTCCAGTCACGGCGCTCAGTCCTTGCTGGAGCATCACCGTGGCGCCCGCTACGGGCTGACCGTTGTCGGCGTCAACAACCACGCCTCGCACTCCGCCGTGCTGTGCCATCGCTGGCAACACGCTGAGCACGAGTAGCATTAAAAAGAGTTTAATTCTCATAGGGTTGTGTTATTTGTTATTGTTTAATTTCTCTTACAAGGAATATTTGTGTAGGGAAGTGGTCGCTGAAGCCGTTGAGGTAAACGCCGCCGGAATAGGTGCGGAGCGGATAGCCCGCGCGGTCGCCTTCTTCGGTACGCATCCCGGGGATGTCGTTGAGCACCTTGCACTTCATGTACTTGAATGTTGAGCGGTCCTTGCCCACGAGGTTATAGTTCACGATTATCTGGTCAAACAGGTTCCATTGTCCCTTGTAGGCGAGTGTGCCGACACCGCCGGCAAGCACGTCCCACCATGGGTTGAACCAGCCGCCTTCTTGCACATTTTCTACCTTGCGCTTTGCGCCAATCACTTCAGCGCAACTTGGATCCATGGGGTCGTCGTTGAGGTCACCCATGATTATGATTTTCTCTGAAGGATTCACTGCGAGCACTGAGTCGGCAATTTGCTTCGACAGCGCTGCTGCTGCCTCGCGTAGGTAACTCGACTGCTTCTGTCCGCCGAGGCGCGATGGCCAGTGGTTCACGATTACGCTCACTCTCTCGCCCATCAGGAGGCCGCTAACGCATGTCTGGTCGCGGGTCAAGAAGTTAGGCTTTGAGTCGATTTTCAAGCGATGGTGCGTCACATTGAGCGGGCGGAACAGGCGCGGGTTGAAGAGCAAGCCCACATCGATGCCGCGGCGGTCTGGCGAGTCGTGGTGCACTATCTGCAGGTTCATGCTCTTAATCTGCTCGTCCTTCACGAGATCCTGGAGCACGGTGATGTTTTCCACCTCTGCCACACCGATAATTGCCGGGCCCACGGGAGCCAGGTCGCTTTTCATATTGCTGATGGCGTAGGCAAGGTTGTGGATCTTGTTCCAGTAGCGCTTGCCTGTCCACTGCCGGGAACCGTTGGGAGTAAACTCCGCATCCTTGTTCTCGGGGTTGTTCGGGATAGTGTCAAACAAGTTCTCAAGGTTGTAAAAGGCAACACTCGCCACTTCGTAGCGTTTGCCTTTTGCCTGTGCTGGAAGGGTCGCCAACAGCACAATCGCAATAGCGAGGGATAGAATCCGTTTCATATCGTCGGTTTTAGATAAATTTTTCAGCGCAAAGTTATACTAATTTAAAGTGTCAAAAATAACAAAAAAATATCAATTGCAAGTAAACAAGCCTAAAATTTATTATTTAGCCTAATCGGCCTAATATGCCCAATCTGTCTAAAGTAGCAAATTCGCCAGCAAAAAAAGCGGGTCGACTCATCGAGCCGACCCGCTTTGGGTTACGGTTTGCGCTTATGGTTTAACGCGCCACTTTCGTTGTTTTGCTGCCAACCTTGATGATATACACTCCGTGGCCCTGGAGTTGGATGTCGTGGCTCAGAGCGCCTGCTGCTGCGTTGTAGACCATGCGGCCGTCGAGCGAGTAGGCTGATACTGGCATCGCGCTGTCGAGCGCCACTGTCACACCGTTGGCTGTAGGCAGAATCTTGTAGTTGTTGCTTGCCTCGATGTTGTTCACGCTTGCGTTGCGATCCGTAACGAAGACGAAGTCGGAGAAGCCGCCCACCTGTGCTATTTCGCCCTCAATAAGTTTCACAGCATAGACCATATACATAAACTCATCTTTTGGGTCGATACCCTTGGTGTCCACGTTGTAGAATGTGTCGTAGGTGCCGGCAAGTTGATAGTAGAAGTCGATGGTTGTTTCGCTCGGGAAGTTCTGGGTGATGTCCAGGTTCTTGAAGAGCACGTAGCCTGATTCTTCGCCCTCGGCGCTGATTTTAATCTGATATGCCGCCATATCGCAGTCCACTTCCACCTCATAGGTGCCTTCACCAGGGTTGAGCGCTACCTCACTTTCGTGGCCTTCGCCATTGTAGGCCACCGATACGATAGCCTTGGTTGCGTCCTTCACATAGGCTGTAAACGTCACTTTCACCTTGCCTCCGTTCTCTGTTGGGAAGAGTGAGTCGGAGATGATGCCGCCCTTTGTCGCGCCAGTGCCTACCATGAAGCCTATCATGCCGTTGGCGCCTGCTGGTTGTTTGATAGTCCAGCCGTAGCGGTTGCAGTATTTGTGACCGAGTGTCGCTTCGCTTTCGCCTTCGTCACACATTTCGTCGGTCACTGGGTTGTCCACTGTGCCTTCGGTCCATGCGTCAAACTTCGATGTGAAGATGTTGTAGTCCTCGCCGGCTGCCACAGTGTGGTATTGCCAGATGCCAATCATATAGGCGTCGGCATTCTCAACGGCTTCCCAGTTGGCTGTAAAGCCGTCTGCGGTAACGTTGGTTGGATCCAGGGCTACTGGTGCATCGAGTTGCACCTCGGTAACCATTACATCCTTCGAGTAGTCCGACACGATGTCGCCTTTCTTGGCGCGCACGTTGTAGTAGTAGGTGTGGCCCTCTTCCAGTCCAGTCACGTTGTATGAGCAACCGTCGGTCACTTCAAAGTCCTTGAGCGCATACACTTTCTTCGACTCGGTGTCCTCTTTGCCGTATGTGTAACTTACGTCGTCGATGCTAACGTTGCCTGAACCTTTGGTGTATTTGAGGCGCAGTTTCACGATGTCGCTGTTCTCTATCGAATAGTTCAGCACGCCAGCAAAGTTATTTGCCACGCCTTCGGTTGTCCATTCGCCAATCTCACTCCATGCGGTGCCGTTATAGCCCTCAAAGGTGATTTTGCTGTTCGATGCACCTTGCATCTTCAGCCAGAACGAGAATTTCTCGATTGGCTTGTCGGTTTGCGGTGTCTCGATATAGTCATCGGTGGCGTCGAAGCAGAGCGATACGCCGGCCGAACTGTAGTTGCCTTCTGTGGTGTAGATCTCGCGGCTTGTGCCGTTGCTGCTCAGGTCGATGGTCCAACCTTCTGGGAAGGAGGAGTTCTCGGTGTCGATAAACTTATTCTTGCTGCCAGTGCCCACCAGGCCGTCGAAGCCTTCTGTCACTGTTACAGGGCCTTCTTCGTCGATTGATACCGTTTCGTTGTAGTAGAACACGTTGAGCAGATACGACTCTGCGTTGGTAACTCGTCCCCAAGAGGCTGAGAAGCCGTCGTTGGTGATGTTGCATGCGTCGTAGGCTTTCGGTGTGGCGAGGGCATCGGTTCTTGCCTGCTTCACCGTGATGTCGTCCACAAAAATAGGTTGCGAGTAAGAATAGATTTGTATGATGTTTTTCGTGCTGCCGCCTGTGAGTTCAGCCTCATATTCGGTCCAGTCCGATGTGATGGCGATAAACTTGTAGTCGAGCACGCTCGGCGACGGGTTTGACGGGTTGTACACGTTCATGTCGCACGACGCTACGCAGAGGGCGTCTTTGGTGCCTGCTGCCTGTGTGCGAACACGGAAGGTAATCACAAATTTGCCTTCGTTCTCTGTTGTGTCGAGCGCCGGAGTGTTTAGTAGACCTGTCTCATTGCTGTCGTTGAGACCGATATACACGCATCCGCCTGCTTGATAGACCTGCGAGCCGCTCCAGTCTGCCACCTGGGTATACTTGGAGTCGATTGTGAGTGTCTCTGTGTCGGCAATGGTGTAGATGTCTGGATAGGCTTCACTTCCTGAGTCGCATTTGGAGAAGTCTTCTGATAGTAATTCGGTGTAGAGCACTGAGTCGTCGCTCTTGAGGCTCTTCTGGGCCGTCTTGGCCTTCAGTGTAATTCGATTTGTTTTAGTGGCCGAAACCGTGAGTTTGTTCGGTTGGCTTGTGCTTGCGGTAGCGTTAATACCTGCAAGTGAGACAGAGGCGCATCCGATAACGCCTAAAGCAGAAAATAGAAAAGAATGTCTCATAATTGTAGGAATTAGGTTTGAAAATAGTTACCCTTCCCCTCTCCTAAAAGGGGAAGGATAAATTTTTGCAGTTATTTAGTCTATTATGTCAAACCCTGTGTAAGGCACAAGCGCTTTGGGGACGCGGATGCCTTCCGGAGTCTGATTGTTTTCGAGCAACGCTGCCATGATGCGTGGCAACGCAAGGGCTGAGCCATTGAGCGTGTGGCACAGCGTCATCTTCTTGTTGGCGTCGCGGTAGCGGCAGTGCAAGCGGTTGGCTTGGTAACTCTCGAAGTTCGATACCGAACTTACCTCCAACCAGCGTTTTTGCGCTGCTGAGTATACCTCGAAGTCGAACGTTATCGCCGACGTGAAACTCATGTCGCCGCCGCAGAGGCGCAGGATATGCCATGGCAACTCGAGTTTCTCGAGCAGGCCTTGCACGTGGTCCTTCATCTCCTCGAGGGCTGCGTAGGAGTTTTCGGGCTTCTCAATGCGCACAATCTCTACCTTGTCAAACTGGTGCAAGCGGTTGAGGCCGCGCACGTCCTTGCCGTAACTACCGGCTTCGCGGCGGAAGCACGCTGAGTAGGCGCAGTTCTTTTTCGGAAGGTCCTTCTCATCGAAAATCACGTCGCGGTAGATGTTTGTTACAGGCACTTCTGCCGTTGGAATGAGGTAGAGGTTGTCGAGGTTGCAGTGATACATCTGGCCTTCTTTGTCGGGCAATTGTCCAGTGCCGATGCCTGATGCTTCGTTCACTACGTATGGTGGCTGAGTCTCAAGATAGCCAGCCTTTGATGCCTCGTCGAGGAAGAACTGGATGAGGGCGCGTTGCAGTTTTGCTCCCTTGCCGAAGTACACGGGGAAGCCTGCACCGGTAATCTTCACTCCGAGTTCGAAGTCGATGAGGTTGTATTTCTTTGCCAGTTCCCAGTGGGGAAGGGCGTCTTCTGGAAGGTTTGGCATCTCGCCGCCGGTCTTCTCCACCACGTTGTCCTCGGCTGTTGTGCCTTCTGGCACCATTGCGCAAGGGGTGTTAGGTATGGAAAGAAGAATTTCGGTAATCTTGTCGGCAGCGGCTTTCACCTCTTCCTCGATAGCCTTGTTGGCGGCTTTCAGTTCTGCCACCTGTGCCTTTACGGCGTTGGCTTCGTCCTTGTTCCCAGCTTTCATAAGTGCGCCGATTTGGGCGGACAACTTGTTGAGTTCCGCTCCGTTCTGATCGAATTTGGCCTGAGCCGCACGGCGGGCCTGGTCGAGTTCCAGAATCTCGTTGATGAGTTTCTCGGCATCGAAATGTTTAACCGCAAGTCGTTTTACTATCTCTTGCGGGTTTTCTTTGATTGCGCCTAATGTAAGCATGTTTAATCCGTTCTAAAAATGTTTTTTTGCAAATATAGTAAATTTTATGAAAAAACCTGTTTCAGGCAAGTAATTCTTTTACTTTCGCTGAAATTGCTTTTCCTTCGGCCTTGCCAGCCAGTTCTTTGGTGGCTGTGCCCATCACTTTGCCCATCTCTTTTGCTGAGGTGGCGCCCACGCGGGCAATGATTTCCTTGAGCGCTGCGGTGAGTTCCTCGTCGGAGAGTTGCTTTGGCAGATATTCTTCGATGATGGCTGCCTGCGCAAGTTCTTCCTGTGCGAGGTCGGCACGGTTCTGGTCGGTGTAGATTGATGCGCTTTCCTTGCGTTGTTTCACCATCTTGGCAAGGATTTTCAGAGCGGCATCGTCGCTCAGTTCGCCGTCGCCGCCTTTGGCGGTTTTGGCTTCAAGAAACTCTTTCTTAATGCCGCGGAGTGCTTCGAGGCGCACTTTGTCGCGGGCAAGCATTGCGGCTTTGATGTCGCCGCTCACTTTGTCAAACAAGTTCATATCGATATGATGTTTTAAAGATTGTTATTCAAAATCTATCTCACGGACGTTTTTCTTCTCCGCATCGGCGTCGGTCGTTGCTGGCTTTGCTGCCGGCTGCGCGGGGGCTTTCGTCTCCGAAATCTGGCGCCACTCTTCGCGCAGGCTGTTGTCGTTGCCGCGGCGGTAGGTCGGGTTCTTCTCGAAGAAGTTAATCAGCACGTCGTTGTCCATCTGCTCCGGGGTGAGGATGATGTAGTTGGCGCTGGCCTTCTTGCGATTCCGCTCGCCTATCTTGTCGGGGCCGTAGATGGCTTCGATTTCCTGCTTGGTGTTTGCTCTCGACTCTGGCTTCTCCGGCTGCTGCTTCGAGCGGCCGAAGATGGAGGTGCGTTGCGGCGTCTGACCCTTCACTTGCATCTCTTCGGTGAGGCTCACGTCGAAGCCTGAGGCGAGAATAGTGATCTTAACCTTGTCGCCGAGGGCGTCGTCGAGCGATGTACCCCAAATCACGTCGACATCGTGCGAGAAGTTTATCATGAATTCCTCGATCTCTTGGGTCTCGCCCATCTTCAACTTGTGCTCTGCTTTTGGCGAGTAGTAGAGGTTGAAGAGGATGCGTTTCGACGACTGCACGTCGCGGTTTTTGAGCAGCGGTGAGTTGAGGGCGTCCTCGATGGCTTTGGTCACACGGTTTTCGCCCTCGCCGTAGCCGGTCGAGATGATTGCCGTGCCGCCGTTCTCAAGTGTTGTCTTCACGTCCTTGAAGTCGAGGTTAATCTTACCCTTGGTGTTGATCATCTCGGAGATGCTTCGCGCGGCGTCGGTCAGCGTTTCATCGGCCTTGTCAAACGCGTTGTCGAAGTCGAGGTCGCTGTATATGTCGTTGAGCCGCTGGTTGTTGATGAGAAGCAGTGCGTCAACGTATTTGCGCATCTCTTCCGCTCCTGCCAGGGCTTTCTCGATTTTCTTCATGCCTTCGAAGATAAACGGCACTGTGACGATGCCCACCGTGAGCATGCCGTGCTCGCGCGCTATGCGTGCCACAACGGGCGATGCGCCGGTACCGGTGCCGCCGCCCATTCCGGCGGTGATGAATACCATCTCGGTGTCGTCGTCAAAGAGGTCGGCCAACTTGTCGGCAGTCTCTTCTGCCGCCTGGCGTGCCACGTCGGGGATGTTGCCTGCTCCGAGGCCTTCCTTGCCGAGTTGCACGTGGGTGGGCACGGGCGACTGCTTGAGGGCTTGGTAGTCGGTGTTGGTCACCACAAACGTTACGCCGGGGATGTTCTGCTTGTACATGTAGTTGACTGCATTACAGCCGCCGCCGCCAACGCCGATAACCTTGATTATCGCCTTGCCGTTTTCCTTGAAACTGCTGAACCCCTTCTCTTCCATCTGGAATACGTCGGAGTTTGCTATCTTGTCGAGGTTGTTGTCTTCCATACTCGTTGTCTTTTCTTTCTACATTTCGTCGTCTGGTGCGCTCATCGTGTTGCCGAGTCGCTCCCAGAATTTATTCAAAAAGCGGTTGCCTCTCTTCGGCTCTTTCTTTTCAACGTGCTTGCGTTCAGGCTCTTTCTCTGTCGGCTCGTCGACGTTGGGGTCGCCGTTTACGGGCATCGGCGGAATCGACATGCAGTTTTCCGATGCGGGGTCCTCGGCTACGGCGTCGATCACAGACAGCAACTGCGGTATCTTGGCCAACTCGAGCGACTCGCCAACGCCGGGGAACTGTCCGATGCGCACCGTTGCCTTGGTGGCGTCGTGCAGCAGCGTCTGGATGTTTTTCAGGCGCATGCCGCGGCCTGTTGCCACGATGGGGCGCTGCTCTGGGAATTTGGCGAGCAACAGTTGGTTGCTCACGTTCTGGATGATTTCGCCTGCGCGCGACGACACGTAGTTTGCTACGTCGGTGGCAGGGATGCCTGCCACGTCGCCCTGCGGCAGACTCTCGCTCGGTGGCATGGCGTCGCCGTAGGTGCGCTTAATCTTCTCTGCCTGCTCTTCAAGCACGTTCAGCGAGCAGATGTCGCGGGTGATGTTGCGCGAGCCCATAGGAAGCACGGAGAGATACGTCAGATGGTTGTCCTTGAACGTTGCCACGGTGGTGGTTTCCGCACCGAGGTCTACGTAGGCGCAGCCCAAGCGGCGCTCTTCGCTGGTGAGGAGCACGCGCGAAGCTGCTATCGGGGTGACGATAAAGCCGCACACCTTGATTTTCAGGCGCTCAAACACCATCTGCATGTTGCGGCGCATCTGTTGGCGGCAAAGCACCACGTTCATTACCACATGCAGGTGCTTGCCGATGCTGCCTATTGGGTTGACTATTGGAGCCCCGTCGAGTTCATACTGTCCAGGGAGGATGTCGATCACGTTGGCACTCTCGTAGCGCGCCGCCGCTTCTTGGCGCAGGCGGTCGATGAAACTGCGGCTGATAGGCACGCTGTCGTCGATGTCGTGGTCAATCTCCACGGCTTCGGTGTGGAGCGAACGTCCGCCGAAGGCGAGATACACGCCGTCAATCGTCCGTGGCGCTACGTGTGGGTCGCGGCAAATGCGTTGCAGCAGTTCGTTGGTCTTGCTGCACACCTCATCCACGTTGACGATGCTGCCGTATCTCACGCATTCGATGATGGGCACTTCGTGGTAGCACACTGGCGAGGCGTCGCCGGGTGCTTTGACGAGTGCAACCACTCCGGCAATGTGCGAACTGCCGATCTCGAGGGCTACGATATATTTTTTGTCTGCCATATCTGTTTAGTGTCTATTTCTTGGTTTATTCTTTCTTCATTACTTTCTGGTGGCGTGTGGTGTCGGCCACATGCTCTACCACTTGCTGCGGGTCGGGCGACTCCTCATGCCCGAGTTCGGCGTTGTCCTGTATCCACAGGCGCGGCTTGTCGTAGCGCTTTGTTGCCACTATCTGCCCGTGCCACTTCAGGGTGATGGTGTCGTAGTAGTCCCAGCCTTTCACCGGCAGCACTTCCTTGTAGAAGCGCTTCAACTTGGCGAACTTCTTGTCGAGGTCGCTCATGTCGCCGAGGTTCACTATCAAGCCCGTGGTCTTCGGCACGATGTAGATGTTTCGGCGGTCGGCTACCCTGATGGCCGACACCAGTGCGTCTACATCGGGATGCTCGCCCAAATAGTCAATCAGCGGCAGCAACTGCGTGGCAGGATACTGCTTGCTGAAATGCCCTTCCGCAACGGGTACGTCGAGGAAGAAGCCTGCATTGGCGGGCACGTGCTTGCCCGCGCGGTTGATGTAGTACGACGCATCGCCGTCAAACACGCGCAGCACCGGCTGCACGGGTTGCAGGTCGATGCGCACGGTGTTGTCGCTGCAGGTGTAGCACTGCACGTGCTCCACGTAGTACTGGCTGTCGAACGTGCGCTCCATCTTCTCAATGTCGATGGCTGTGAGCGGACGCCCTTTCACCTTGAAGCCGAGGCGCTCCACCTCCGAGAGGATAAACCTGTCGGTGATGAACCGTAGTGAGTCGTCGGGGTTTTCCACATGCGCGACAACGCCGCTGCACTTGGCTTCTCGCCGCGCGGCACTTGTCCACAGAAATGCGGCCACAACGTAGACCACAACGAGGACTGTCGATATGTAGAACACCGTCTTTTTCAATGCTTCTGCTTCGCTATTTCACAAATTTGAGGCAAGAGATTGCACACATCGCCGGCTCCTGCTGTCAAAAGTACATCAAAATTATGGTTTTTTATCATTTCTACCAAAGAATTTCGCTCGCAAAGCACTTTGCTTTTGCATTTTATGTCTTTGAAGATGATTTCGGAGGTCACTCCCTCAATTGGCAACTCGCGGGCGGGGTAGATGTTGAGCAGTATCACGTCGTCGGCCAACGACAGTGCCTCGGCAAACTGGGGCGCAAAGTCGCGGGTGCGGGTGTAGAGATGGGGCTGGAACACTACCGTGAGGCGGCGCTCGGGATAGAGGTCCTTGACGGAGCGGATGCTGGCCTTGAGTTCGTCGGGGTGGTGGGCGTAGTCGTCGATGATGACTTTTCCGTGGTCACCGGGCTCCTTGAGCCAGAATTCGAAGCGGCGCTTGGCGCCGAGGAAGGTGCCTACGGCTTTGCGGAGGGTGTCGTCGTCGACGCCTACCAACTGGCACACTGCCATGGCTGCCACGGCGTTCTCTATGTTGATGTCGACTGGCACGCCGAGGCTCACGTCGGCGATGCGGCCTTTAGGGCTCACGAAATCGAACACTATCTCGCCGTTGCCCTTGCGCACGTTCTCTGCGTGGAAGTCGCCTTCGTTGCGCGAGTAGTGGTACACGGTCACGCCTTCCTGTGGCCGTGGCCGCAGTTTCAGGCCCGTGTGGCAGATGAGTGTGCCGCCGGGTTGGATGAGTTCAGTGAAGTGCGCAAAACTCTCCAAATAGGCTTCTTCGGTGCCGTAGATGTCGAGGTGGTCGGGGTCGGTGGCTGTTACCACGGCTATGTATGGGTTCAACCAGTGGAACGAGCGGTCGAACTCGTCGGCCTCAATCACGGTGTATGGGCTGCTGTCGCTGAGCATGAAGTTGCTGTCGTAATTGCGCAGAATGCCGCCCAAAAAGGCGTTGCAGCCTATCGCTGATGTGTGGAGTATGTGGGCGGCCATGCTCGACGTGGTGGTCTTGCCGTGAGTGCCGGAGAAGCACAGTCCTTTCGACTCGTGGGTGAGCAGTCCGAGCACTTGTGCGCGCTTCATCACGGTGAATCCGCCGTCGCGGAAATATGTCAGTCCGGGATGCTCTGCGGGGATGGCGGGGGTGTAGACCACGAGGGTGGTCGCCTTGTCGCGGCAATAGTCAGGGATGAGGGCGGCGCTGTCGTCGTAGACAATTTCGGCTCCCTCTTTGGTCAGTTCGTCGGTGAGGTCGGTGCGTGTGCGGTCGTAGCCTGCCACTTTCAACCCCTTCGACAGGTAGTATCTCACGAGGGCTGCCATGCCGATGCCGCCGGCGCCCACGAAGTATACGCTTTTGTATTGTTTCTTTTCAGTCATTTCGTTTAGTTTGTTTTGGTTGGTTTATTGTCCCACAATCTGCATCACGCGGTCCACGATGTCGGCCACGGCGTTGCGGTGTGCCATCTTGGCGATGTTGTCGGAGAGTGTGGCGAGGCGCTTGTCGTCCTTCACCAGGGCGAGGGCTTCCTTCACGAGGCTCTCGGCGGCGTCTACGTCGCGAACCATCACGGCTGCGTTGCGCTCCACGAGGGCGAGGGCGTTCTTGGTTTGGTGGTCCTCAGCCACATTGGGCGACGGCACCAGAAGGGCTGCCTTTCCGAGCAACTGGAGTTCGGATATCGAACTTGCGCCGGCTCTCGACACTACGAGGTCGGCAGCGCGGTAGGCTTCGTCCATGTTGGTGACAAAGGCTTGTTGTACTACATTGCCGGGCTTCTTTTCTGCCATGGTGGCTTGTGCCTGGGTGTCGTAGATTTTGCCAGTTTGCCATATCACTTGCACGCCGTCGGTGGCTTTGATGGTGTCGAGCGCCGCCGCGATGCAATTGTTCACCGTGCGGGCGCCGAGCGAGCCGCCAACCACGAGGATGGTGCGCTTGTCGGGATCCAGTCCGAACTTCTGGCGGGCTTCCTGAGGCGTAAGCGGGCAGTTGAGGATGTTTTGGCGCACGGGGTTGCCCGTGACGAGGATTTTGTCGGCGGGGAAGAATTTTTCCATGCCGTCGTATGCCACGCAGATTGCTTCTGCCTTCTGCGCCAGCAGTTTGTTGGTCACCCCGGCGTATGAGTTCTGCTCCTGGATGAGTGTTGGCACGCCGCGCTTCTGCGCCTCCTTGAGCATCGGGCCGCTGGCGTAGCCGCCCACGCCGATGGCTATGTCGGGATTGAAGTCCTTGAGTATCTTTTTTGCCAGATGCATGCTCTTGAGCAGGCGCGCCACAACCTTGAAGTTGCGCAGCAGGTGCTTGCGGTCGAAGCCACTAACGGGCAGACCTACAATCTTGTAGCCGGCAGCCGGCACTTTCTCCATCTCCATACGGTTTTCGGCTCCCACAAAGAGTATCTCCGCGTCGGGGCGGCGCTCTTTGATGCCGTTGGCTATCGACAGGGCGGGGAAGATGTGTCCGCCTGTTCCGCCTCCACTAATCAGCACATTCAGTTTTTTCTTCATATCCTGTAGTTTCAGTGGCAGCGGAGAGATTCCCGCTGCCTGTTCTTTTATTTGTCTTTAGTTGGGTTGGCAACACGCATTCGCTCTGGCAATGCCTCGTCTTCGCGGCGTGCATCCTTCGCCTTGTCGCTCTGTGTGGCTGTGCGGCTCACACTGAGCATCACTCCGAAGGCTATACTGGTCACTATCACCGACGTACCGCCCTTGGATATCAGCGGCAACGGTTGTCCCGACACGGGGAACACTCCAGTGTTGATGGCTATGTGGAAGAATGCTTGCAGCACTATCATCACCGCCGAGCCCATCACCAGAAAGGCGGGGAACGCTCGGCTGCACCGTCGGGCTATTCCGCCGGCATGGGTAAGCAGTGCGAAGTAGACGGCGATGAGTACCACTCCGCCAAGGAATCCGAGGTCCTCCACGATGATGGAGAACACATAGTCGGAGAATGCCAGCGGCAGACGGCTACACTCGCGCGAGTTGCCGGGCATCACACCGTAGATGCCGCCGTTGGCTTGTGCCATGTAGGAGTACATCTCCTGGTCGTTGGTCGACGTTATCGGCTCAAGATACATCGGCGTCTTCCACCGCTGGATGTAGCGGTCGATGCGCGCCTGCCACGTCTTGTCGCGCAGTTGTCCCTTGTCGGCGGCATCAACCTGTTCGGTCTTGTCGAGGTCGTCAAGCGACGAGGAATCGATTTTCTGCTGGATGGCATAGACGCTGACGCCGATGAGGGCAAATCCCATCATAGCTATCCAGAAGCGTTTGTAATTGATTTTACCGATAACCAATAGGGAGGCGCTCACGCAGATAAACAGCAGGGTGTTGGTCATGCCTTGCATCACCAGCAATATGCTGAAACCTCCTACGATGGCCAGCGACCACCACATGCCGGCGTCCTTGATGCGCCCGAGTTTGCGGTCGATGTTGCTTGCCATCACAAACGACAACAGAAACACTATCGCCAACTTGGCAAACTCTGCCGGCTGTAGCGTGAATCCAAGCAGATGCACGGCGCGCTGGGCGCCGTTGATGGTCTTGCCGAAGAAGTTGGCATAGAGCATCAGTCCGATGGTCACAACGCTGAACAGGATGCCGCCTTTCAGATAGCGCACATAGTTGAGTCGCGCGCAGAATATCATAATTCCTACGCCTAACGCCAGAAACATCAACTGCTTGAACATCGGGCCGAGCGCACTACCCACGATTTCGCGGCTCGATGCGCTGTAACTCTCCACAACCGACACCAACAACAGGGTGATGTAGATGCCGATGATGTAGGTGTTGGATTTTCCTAATGTCTTGGTTTTAGCCTTTATCGCTGTTTCTGCCATTGTTTGCGTCCCTTCCCAAACTTTATTTTTTCAGTCGTTTCACTTCGTCCTTAAACTGTCGGCCGCGGTCTTCGTAACTCTTGAAGAGGTCGAAACTTGCGCAGCAAGGCGACAGCAGCACGGTGTCGCCGCTCTTGGCGAGGCGGGTGGCTTCGCTCACGGCGTCGCCTACGCTGTGGGTGTCGGCGATTACAGGCACCTTGCCTGCAAAGAATGTCTTGATTTTCTCGTTGTCCTTGCCCATGCACACGATGGCGGATACCTTCTCGCGCACAAACGGCTCAATCTCGGAGTAGTCGTTGCCTTTGTCCTTGCCGCCGAGGATGAGCACCACAGGGGTTTTCATGCTCTCGAGGGCATAGTAGCAGGAGTTCACGTTGGTGGCTTTGGAGTCGTTCACGTAGCGCACACCGTCGATGGTGTCGACATACTCGAGGCGGTGCTCAACCGACTGGAAGTCGGACAGCGCCTTGCGTATCACCTCTTTCTTGATGTTGAGCAACGATGCCGACAAACCGGCTGCCATCGAGTTGTAGAGGTTGTGGAGGCCGGCGAGCGAGAGTTCGCTGACGGGCATCTCGAAGTCGGTAGCGCCCTCGGCGTTGAAGATGAGTTCGCCGTTCTCGCAGTAGGCTTTTGCGCCTTCCTCGTTGTGCTCTGAGAACGGGAGCATCTTTGCCGTCACGTTGATGTGGCGCAGTTGCTCGGCTATCACTGGGTCGTCTTCCCAGAAGATAAACGAGTCGGCCCACGTTTGGTTCTGGATGATGCGGAACTTGGCGTTCACGTAGTTCTGCATCTTGTGGTCGTAGCGGTCGAGGTGGTCGGGAGTGATGTTGAGCAGCACTGCGATGTTGGCCTTGAAGTCGTACATGTTGTCGAGTTGGAAACTGCTCAACTCAATCACGTAGACGTCGTGGCTGGCGGTGGCTACCTGATAGGCGAGGCTCATGCCCACATTGCCGGCGAGACCCACGTTGAGGCCTGCGTCCTTGAGAATGTGGTAGGTGAGCATCGTGGTGGTTGTCTTACCATTACTACCGGTGATACAAACCATCTTGGCGTCGGTGTAGCGGCCGGCAAACTCTATCTCGGAGATCACCGGTATGCTCTTCGCCTTTATCTTTTGGATGATTGGTGCTGTGTCGGGGATGCCCGGACTTTTCACCACTTCGTCGGCGCTGAGTATGCGCTCTTCGCTGTGGTGGCCTTCTTCCCAGTTGATATCGTACTCGTTAAGACGTGCCTTGTATTTGTCGGCAATGCTTCCCATATCGGAAAGCCATACGTCCATTCCTTTTACTTTTGCGAGGACTGCGGCGCCTACGCCACTCTCTCCTCCGCCAAGTACTGCAATTCTTCGAGTCATTATCGTATTTTTAAAGTTATGAATGTCAATATAGCAAGAAATATCCCGATAATCCAGAAACGCACGGTGATTTTCGACTCGGGGATGGCATTGAACGGGTGCTGCCAAAGCACTCCCTTGTCGCCAGTGCCTTGCTTCTGGAAATGGTGGTGGAGCGGTGCCATCTTGAAGATGCGCCGTCCGGTGCCGGTCTTGCGGCGGGTGTACTTGAAATAGGCGGTCTGCGCTATCACCGAGAGGTTCTCTACCAGGAAGATGCCGCAGAGTATCGGGATGAGCAATTCCTTGCGGATGAGGATGGAGAACACGGCTATGATGCCACCGAGGGTGAGGCTGCCGGTGTCGCCCATAAACACTTGTGCCGGATAGGCGTTGTACCACAGGAAGCCTACCAGCGCGCCGATAAACGCTGCCGCGTAGACCATCAGTTCTCCGCTACCGGGGATATACATGATGTTGAGGTAGGAGGAGTAGATGATGTTGCCGCCGAGATAGCACATCACGGCGAGCGCCACTCCGATGATTGCCGAGGTGCCCGTGGCGAGGCCGTCGATACCGTCGGTGAGGTTGGCGCCGTTCGACACGGCTGCCACCACGAAGATGGTCACGAGGATGAAGAGTATCCATCCGCCGGTCTCGGCGTGCTTGCCCATCCACTGGGTGAACCACGAGTATTTCATGTTGTTGCCCTTCACAAACGGGATGGTGGTGATGGGCTGTTTCTCTTCCTGCGACTTGTAGGTCACCTCAATCTGGTGGCTGTCGGTTTGGTTGCGGGTCTCGATGTTCTCGCGCACCACGATGTCGGGGCTGAGATACATGGTGAGACCTACGAGCAGACCTACGCCCACTTGACCGATAATCTTGAACTTGCCGGCAAGGCCGTCCTTGTTGTGCTTGGCGAGTTTCTTGTAGTCGTCGAGAAAGCCGAGCAGGCCGAAGAGCAGCGTCGACACCACCATCAGAATCATGTAGACGTTGGTGAAGTCGCCAAGGAGCAGGCATGGGATGATAATCGACACGATGATGATGATGCCGCCCATCGTCGGGGTGCCCGATTTGCTCATCTGTCCCTCAAGACCGAGGTTGCGCACAATCTCGCCCACCTGCATCAGTTGCAGGCGGTCGATGATGCGGCGGCCAACCACAGTGGCTATGAGGATTGACAATATCAGCGCCATTCCGGAACGGAAGGTGAGATATTCAAACAGTCGTGCGCCTGGCACGTTGAACTGTTGCAGATAGTCAAACAAGTGATACAGCATTGTGCTCTAAATTTCTTTTTCTTCGTTGAATATGTCTTGCACCACTTCTTTGTCGTCGAAATGGTGTTTCACTCCACAGATTTCCTGATAGTTCTCGTGGCCCTTGCCGGCTATCAGCACTACGTCGCCCTTCTGCGCCAACTGCGAGGCGGTGCGGATGGCTTCGCGGCGGTCGGTGATGCGGAGGGTGTGGCGCTTGTCCTCGGCGTCGAGTCCTTCAACCATGTCCTTGAGGATGTCGTCGGGGTTTTCAAAGCGTGGGTTGTCGGAGGTGAGGATGAGTTTGTCGCTCAGGCGCGATGCTTCTTTCGCCATGATTGGGCGCTTGCCGCGGTCGCGGTTGCCGCCGGCTCCCACCACGGTGATCACCTTGCCAGTGTTGCCTACCACGTCGCGAATGGTCGACAGCACGTTGACCAGTGCGTCGGGGGTGTGGGCGTAGTCCACAATGGCTGTATAGCCGCGTGGCGACTCAAAAGTCTGGAATCGGCCTGCCACGGGGATGAGTTTGCTCATGTTCACGAGCGTGGTCTCTTCGTCGAAGCCCAACAAGCGGGTTGCCGCATAGACGGCGAGCAGGTTGTAGGCGTTGAAGCGGCCAGTGAAGAGCACCTCCACTTCGTGGCGGTCAATCTCGAGCAGTGTGCCGTTGAGACGGCTCTCGAGAATCTTGCAGCGGAAGTCGGCCTGTGAGCGCAGTGAGTAGGTGTATTTCTTCGCTGCGGTGTTCTGCAGCATGAATTGTCCGGCTTTGTCGTCGGCGTTGACAAGAGCAAACGCGTCGGCTGGCAGAAGGTCGAAGAAGCGCTTCTTGGCTTTCATATACGCCTCCACGGTCTTGTGATAGTCGAGGTGGTCGCGGGTGAGGTTGGAGAAGATGGCGCCGCGGAATCGCAGTCCGTCGATGCGGTGCTGGTCGGCAGCGTGCGAACTTACCTCCATAAACGCATATTTGCAACCTTCTTCAACCATCTCGTGCATCAAGCGGTTGAGTGTTATCTGGTCGGGTGTGGTCTGCGTGGCTGGCACGGGACGACCGTCAACATAGTTGCACACCGTGGAAAACAAACCGGTCTTGTAGCCCATCATGCGCATCATCTCGTAGAGAAGGGTGGCGGTGGTGGTCTTGCCGTTGGTGCCTGTCACGCCCACAAGCGTGAGTTTGGACGTCGGATTGTCGTACCATTCCGAGGCGAGAAAGCCGAGTGCCGAGGCGCAGCATTCGACAACGATATATGTCACTCCGTCGACGAGTGATTCGGGGAGCGTCTGGCACACGATGGCGGTGGCTCCTGATTTGATTACATCGGGTATGAACTTGTGTCCGTCTACATTGACGCCGGGCACTGCCACAAACAATCCTCCTGCTGTGATTTTGCGAGAGTCGCTCTCCACACCGGAGATTTCCTTGTCGACCGATCCGTTGACGCTGACCGGCTTGATTACTGACAATAATTGTGATAATGGCTTACTCATTTTTTTCCTTTCAATTATTATTTAATTGTAATGTTGCTTTCATTCCTTTCTTTATCGGCGTTCCTGCCTCCGGCGTCTGCCGGGTCACGAAGCCTGTGCCTATGGCTTTGGTCACCACTATGCCGTGGCGCTCGAGGGTGGCTACGGCGTCGCGCAGTCCCATGCCAGTGACCTGTGGCACCTTCCCTTTGGTGGGGTTCTGCACCTTGTACTGCGAGTAGGCGGGTATGCGGAGGTCGCTGAGCATCAGGTTGGTGGCATTGCTGCTCATCGCCATCAGTGTGGGTGACTTCTTGGTGTTGTCGGCCTCGGTGTGGTAGTCTGACTCGTTGCCGAGCATGCCGCGGGCATACATCTTCAGCGCGGTGTTCATCAGCACGCGGCCGCTCACCAACTGGGCGCTGCGGATGCGTGGGGCATTAAACACCACGATGCACGAATACATCGGGTTGTTGTAGGGGAAGAAGCCGGTGAAGGTTACGCGCAGACGAGTGGAGTAGCCTTTGCCTGGCTCGAAGATGCGCGCCGTGCCGGTCTTGCCTGCAATCTCAACGAAGTTGTTCTGCAGGCGTGGCGCCGTTGGCACTCCTTTCTTCTCGCTCCAAACCACGGCGTGGAGCATCGACCGCACTTCCTTCGCTACTTCGGGCGTGAATGCCTGTTCGCGGATGTAGGTCACGGGTATCTTTTGTATCAGCGAGTCGCGGTGCCACAGTTCGCTGTAGAGGCGTGGCTTGACAAACTTACCGTCGTTGGCTATGGCGTTGATAATGGCGAGGTTGAGGATTGGCGGCGTCTGCAGCGCGTAGCCGTAGCAACTGCGCGACAGGTTGATGCGCCATGCGTTCTCAAACCGCTTGTCGGGGCTGCCGAGGTCCTGCAGGATGGGGCGCGACTCTCCGGAGATGCCGATGCTGAGGCGCTCGAAGAAGCCTATGTCCTCAAGGCGCTTGCGGAACTCCCACGGCTTGTTGCCGAAGGCGCTGGTAATCACGCGCGCAGTGCCGATGTTGCTCGAGCCGGCAAGCACGTCGGTGACCGTCGGGCTGGCGCCGATGGAGTGGGTGTCGGTGATGGGGCGCGCGCCGGCGTAGGCAAAACTGCTGCCCACTGCCACTGGTGTGGTGGAATGCACATAGCCGTCCTGGATGGCTATGGCAAGCGATATCGGTTTCATCACAGAGCCCAACTCCCACGTCTGCACGGCGCGGTTGACGGTCTCGGTGTAGTCGTGGATGGTGTTGTCCCACGACAGGTTGGATATGGCTTTGATGTCGCCGGTATGCACGTCCATAAGCACTGCGGTGGCCCATTCAGGCTCTTGCTCCACACACATGTTGTAGAGTTCCGTCTCGAGGATGTCCTGGATATGCACGTCGATGGTGGTGCGCACGTCGTAGCCGTTGATGGCTGCCACCTCGGTCCAGCGGGAGAACTTGTTGGTGGTCTGTACTTTCTTCGAAACTCCTGGCGTGCCGTAGAGCAGTGAGTCGAGTTCCATCTCGAGTCCGGAGGTGCCGTGCTTGAGGTCGTTCACCTTGCCTATGCTTCGCGATGCCATGCGGCCGAACGGCTTCTCGCGGTAGGCGAGTGGCTCGGCGGTGATGATGGTGCGTCCGTGCGGCGTTTTGAGGTAGGGGAAAGTCTTGAGGCTGTCGAGCTCTTCTTTCGACATCTTTTTGGATATCAAGAAGATGCGTGTGCGCTTATCCTTGTCTTTGTTTAATTCTTTCTGGAATTGGGCTTTCCATTGCTCTGCCGTGCGCTTGGGCTGTGTGTGGAAGGCGGCGAGGCGCTTGCAGAGGTTGTCGATTTCCGGCAGAAACTCTTTGTCCTTGAACCGCGGCGACCGGAGGTCGAGGCGCACCTGATAGTAGCGCACGCTCACAGCGAGGATGGAGCCGTCGGCGGCAAGGATTTTGCCGCGTTCGGGTATGATGGTGTCGCCGCCGAGTAGCGACTGGCGGGCCTTTTCGTTCCAGTGGGGGGCATCGAAAATGGTGGTTTTGCCCAACTTCACCACAATCAGCAAGGCAAACAAAAAGATTGCCAAGTAGATGCGCAGGTAGCGGTTGAGCATTCCCTCCTGTATCCGACTCTTATTCTTCTTCTCCTTCTCCATTGTTGTCAAGATAATAAGGGGGTTGCTCTGCCACTTTCAAGTAGAGGTGAAGGGTGTCGAGTTTCTCGGTGAGTTCGCTCTCGCGTATCTCGCTGGCGTATTTCGAAGAAGCGCTGACCATGTTGGTCTTCGAGTTGGCGAGTTCGTCGTTGAGGCGGATGATTGTGGTAATCTTCATCTGCGTCTCATACTTGAACGTGATGTAGATGATTATCACCACCACCACGATGACTACGCGAGTGAAGTTGCGCTTGTAGACGCCAAGCGACAGCCATTGCCCGCGGAAGATGCGCATCAGCAGGTTGCTGCGTTTCTTGGGCTCTTCTTGGTCGCTCATCGCTCGTCCTCCTTTCCTATTACCGCCACGCGGAGTTTGGCGCTGCGTGCGCGGGGGTTGCGTTCCACTTCCTCTTCGCTGGGCACAATCGGCTTGCCCGATAATGGGCTGATTGGCGACAGGCGCTTGCCGAAGAAGTCGGTTTCCACCTTGCCGTCGATGCGGCCGCTACGCATGAAGTTCTTCACCATGCGGTCCTCGATGCTGTGGTATGTGATTATCGCCAGGCGGCCTCCGGGACGGATGGCGGTAAGGGTTTGCGTAAGGAATTCCTGAAGGGCGTCGACCTCGTGGTTGACCTCCATGCGGAGCGCCTGAAACACCTGCGCCAGTTCTTTCTTCTCCTGGCGGGGGTTGATGTGGGGGCGCACCACTTCAAGTAGATCGGCTATCGTGGCTATCTCCCTACTCTCGCGGCGGCGCACAATGCTGTCGGCTATGCGGCGGGCGTTCTTCAACTCGCCGTAGAGGCGGAAGATGGTTGTGAGGCGGTCAAGGTCGTATTCGCCTACCACGCGGCGGGCGTCGAGGCTGTTGTCGCGGCTCATGCGCATGTCGAGCGCTCCCTCGCCGTAGCGGAATGAGAAGCCGCGCTCGCCATCGTCGAAATGGTGGAACGACACGCCGAGGTCGGCAAGGATGCCGTCGACGGGCAGGGCGTCGTAGTAGCGCAGGAAATTCTTTAGGTAGCGGAAGTTGCCGTGCACGAAGGTGAATCGGCTGTCGTCGATACGGTTGGCATAGGCGTCCATGTCCTGGTCGAAACTCAAGAGTCGACCGCCAGCGCCAAGGTGCGCCATGATGGCGCGCGAGTGGCCGCCACCGCCAAAAGTGACGTCGACATATGTGCCGTCGCTTTTAATGTCGAGCCCCTGGATTGTTTCAGGAGCCAGGGCGGGTATGTGGTAAACTGGTTGCTCTTCTTTCATCACCGTATGAATATTCTGCTACTTTCGCTAATATATGCAATTTAGGGGGTAAAGGTAGCCATTATTTAAATAAGAGTTGTAATGCTTTGGAAAAAAGTTATTAACAACCCCCAAAATTCTCTGTTTCATCGCAAACTTTCTAATGGGCATATTATGCCTAATAGTCCTATTTTGCCCACAATGCCTACCCTGCAATTAAACTAGTTTAACTTTTTACACCAAAATTTACAAAAATGGCAAGTTTTGTGAAAAAATGTAGTGAAATGTCCATTATTGTGCATATATTTGTCGCGTTTCTGTAGAGAATCACAACAAATTTACATTATATGAAAAAGATTTTACTATCTCTATCGTTTGCTGCAATGTCGTTGCTTTGCGGCAACTCGCTATGGGCTGCCACAACGGTGGCTCTTGAAGAAGACTTCAACGGATTTACCGAAGGAAGTGAGAAAACTCCAGGCACCGACGAACTCGTAACGTCGGGCAAACTGGCTTCCGTGCTTCCCGGCTGGTCGGGCGAGGGTCTCTACTCTGCCGGCGGATCGGTGTTTGTGGGCTCTACCGACATCTTCGACATAGACGACCACTACATCCAGACTCCGGCGCTCAACCTCGACAAGGCTAACGGCCCGGTGGTGGTCACCTTGCGCGTGCGCTCAAGCGAGGCTTACGGCAATATGATTTACGTTTATTCCGGTTCTACAAAGTTGGATACTCCATATTTTGAGGACGACGAATGGCACACATTCTCCATCATGACCGACAAGGACGTGGTTGAGGGCTTGAAAATCTATTCGGCAAGCCGCTTCTCAACGCCTTTCTTCATCGACTATCTGAAGGTGGAGCAGAGCAGCGACTACTTGATGCCGCCTACGGCTCTGCGCCCTGTTGACTACGACGGCAACACTTTTACCGCACGCTGGCTCAGTGTGGCGAATGCTGCCAAATATGAGATTGTGGTCTACAACAAGGACGACGAGGGCAACCTCATCAACAAGGTTACCTACGAGGCTGATCCTCTCCCAGAGGGCGACACTTCGGGCAACCGCCTGGTTGTTACCGTTGCCGACAACTCGCTGAAATACTATTTCTACGTGATTGCACGCTCTGCTTCGGGCTACGGCTCGCAGTCGGGTGAGGCTGAGGTTATCAAACTCGTGGAGTCGCTCGACACTCCTACGGCGCTCCCTGCCACCAACGTGACCGACAACAGTTTCACTGCCAACTGGCAGGCTGTGGCGGATGCCGACACCTATACTGCTACGCTCTACAAGACTGTTACCGTGCAGGAGGAGTCGAACATTGAGGTGCTCAACGAGGACTTCAGCGGCATCACAAAGGGCGATTGGGATTTGATTGACCTCCCCGACGAGGACCCTGCATATCTTGACGACTACACCAAGGATGCTGGCTGGTATGCAAAATACTACGCCTTCGGCGGTGGCCGCTTGGTTTTGTGGCCTATGTTCTCTGCTGCATATTTTGTCACTCCAGCGGTCGACCTCAGCGCTAACGAGGGCGTTGCTTTTGTTGACTTCACTGCGGCTGTGGGCAGCGACGGCAAGTATAAGACTGGTGACAAAATCACTGTCGAACTGCTCAAGCAAGAAAACGGCGAAACAACGGTTGTCGACTCGCAAGAGGTGGAAATCGACGAGGCTGCATTCAAGAACTACGGTGTGATGTTTACCGAGGGCTTCAAGGGTGCATTCATCCGCTTCTCCTATAGTGGCGATTATGAGGCTCACTTCGACGACGTGGTAATCACTCAGAAACTCGAGGCTGGCGCTAAGGTGCGCACTGCAGTGAAGCAGGTGTCTACCAGCGCGCTCTCTGCCGATTTCGACTATGCTCCGGCAGCCAATACCGAATACAGTTACACGGTTACGGCTTCGGTCAACACCATCTCTAAGATTGGCATGGACGAGGTTGTAACGTCTGAAACATCAAACGAAATCGTGGTTGGAGACTCGAGTGTGGGCAGCCTCTCTGCCGACGGCTTGAAGGCGTTTGCACGTAACGGCCAACTCGTGGTCATCGCTCCTGAGGCTGCTCCAGTTGCTGTCTACGACGCCAGCGGCCGCGTGATTGCATCGTTTGTAGCCCGTCAGGGCGAGAATGTGGTAAACTGCCAGGGATTCGTCATTGTCCGCTCTGCCGGCAAGGCAGTAAAGACGGTTGTGAAATAACCTTGAACCCATCATAATTCAAAAGAGCGTGACCCCCAGGCCACGCTCTTTTTTCTTCGCCATTCCATAAAAATGTCATTTGTGACAGTTTTATGGAATGGGTCGGGTGGTTGGTGGGTATTTTCTTTGAAATATGCACTGATATTTATAAATTTGCAACAATCTTAAATAAAATTTAAACGAGTATGAAAAAGACCTTTACTCTCTTGCTTCTCGCCGTTGTGGCATTGCCTGCCGTGGCGGCGCTCAATGCCCACCAGCGCTCGCTGAAGGCGAGCCACACTCTGTCGGTGCCGGTGGTCAATCCAGCAACCGACGTGACCGATGCCGGATTCACCGCCAACTGGGAGTCGGTGGGCGAGGCCAACGGCTATATGGTTTACACTTACATCCGCCACAAGGCTCCTGCCGATGAGCAGTACAACTTCTGCAACGACGACTTCAGTGGCTTCAAATACGGCTCCATCGATAGCCCGTTTGACCTGGGCTACGGCTGGCTCGACGGCTATATGAGCCGCACCAACTGGTATGTCTACGGCGCTTTTTCGTGCAACGGGGTGCTCGGGCTCTACAACGACAAGTCGGCTACCACTAAGGGCATGTTGATGTCGCCGATGTACGACCTCAAGAATGCCGGCGGCAAGGCCACGGTGTCGTTCCGCGCACGCACCACGGGTACGGCTACGGTGGCTGTCTACGCCACTGAATATCTGATGGCGGGACAGAGTTATGCGCTTGGCAAGGTGGCAAAGGCTTCGCTCACCACCGATTGGGCTGACTATTCGCTGGAAATCGACGGCGGCGTGCAGGGTTGCTACATCGAAATCGATATGGTCGACGGCACGGACAATGCCTATTTCGATAGCCTTACCATCTCTCAGCAACTGACTGAAGGCGATGAGACTATGCTTGTCTACGACTACCGCGAGGTGGACAACGTGACGAGTGTGCGCATCGACACTCCCGACAAGGTGGCGGGCGATGTGTACTGGTACCAGGTGGCGGCGATGAAGACTCTCTCCAACGGCCAATTGGTGAACGACTCCGAATATAGCGACTTGGTGGAGGTGAAGGGCGACGGTGCTGTGGCTGATGTTTTTGCCGATGGCGCTACTGTGAAGACAATTGCTGGTGGCATCATTGTGAGCAATCCTCAGCATCAGGGTGTTGCGGTCTATGCCCTCGATGGCCGACTCGTGCATGCCGACAACTTGGGTGCCGAGAGCCAGTCGGTAGCCTTGCCGCGAGGCGTCTACGTTGTGCGCATCGGCACGCAGTCGTTCAAAATCGCCCTCGCCCTATAGCGTGTTCAGCGAGTGGATAGCGTCCAGAGTGCATCCTACTTGCTAGTGAGGTGAGAGCGTCCCGTCGGGACGCCGTATTGATAACCCCAGGCTTCAGCCTGGGGTGACTGATACACAGCGACTTGCGCCCTGTAAGCGGCGCTACAGGGGCGAGATTGCTTGAAAAAAATAGGCTGATAGTCAAACGACTATCAGCCTTTATTTGTACCCGAGATCGGACTCGAACCGACAAGGTTGTTACACCACTAGAACCTGAAACTAGCGCGTCTACCAATTTCGCCACCCGGGTATCAAGTTTTAGTGGAGCAAAATTACTACACTTTTCCGAAAAGGCAAAATCTTTTGGCTCGAAAATGCAAGAATCGTGCTATTCTTTTTCGCCGAAAGCAAGGTCGCCAGCGTCGCCGAGACCAGGGATGATGTACTTATGCTCGTTCAACTCATCGTCGATGGCGCCCACATAGAGTGTGGTGTCGGCTGGGAATTTGTCCTTGATGAAGTCGATGGCTTGGCGCGTGGCAATAATCGAAACAATGTAGATTTTGCTCGGTGTGCCTTTGGTGCGTAAAGCCTCGTAGGCAAGTTCCATCGATGCGCCAGTGGCGAGCATCGGGTCGGTGATGATGAGCACCTTGTCGTCGATGCGCGGAGAGGCGATATACTCGATGTGGATGTGGAACTCGCTCTCGCTGTCGTACTTGCGGAACGCCGACACGAAGGCGTTTTCAGCACTGTCGAAATAGTTCTGCACTCCCTGGTGCAACGGCAGACCGGCGCGCAGGATGGTGGCGATGACCACAGGGTCGGCCACTACGTTGCTTTGTGCCGTGCCGAGGCACGTAGGTGTTTCGATGGCTTTGTAGTTGAGGGTCTGCGAGATTTCATAGGCTGCAATTTCTCCTATGCGCTCAATGTTGCGGCGGAAGCGCATCATGTCCTTCTGGATTGTTTCGTCGCGGAGTTCGCGCATAAACACGTTGACAATCGAACGGGTATCGGCAAAATTAATGATTTTCATATGATAAGGATTGTGTTAATATTTCTGTTACTGTCTGCTTGTCGGCGGTGAGTTGCTGCTGCAGGTCGCTGAGACTCGCCATGGGGCGGCAGTTGCGCACTCGCGCTATGAATTCCACCGTCAGCGTCGCTCCGTAGATGTCGGCAGAAAAGTCGAAGATGTTTACCTCGATGGTGCGCTTGCCGTCGCTGCGCACCGACGGAGCGCCTATGTTGAGCATCCCGCCGTATTCCTTCCCGCCTACGCTGACGCGCACGGCATAGACACCATCCTTGGGAATGAGGAGCGGGTGGGGGCCGCAGTCGATGTTGGCGGTGGGGAAGCCTATCTGTCGGCCGTTGTGCTTGCCGTCGACCACTGTGCCTGTGAGCGTGTAGCGGCGGCCGAGCATCTGCGCGGCTTCAGCCACCTTCCCATCGTTGAGTAGGCTGCGCACTGCCGACGAACTTACATGGTCCGAGCCTTCAAGTTCTGGCGCGGCAACGACTTCAATGCCAAGGTCTTCGCCGTAGCGGCGGTAGTCGTCGAAGGTCTCGTTGCTCTTCTTTCCGAAGTGGTGGTTGAAGCCCACCACGAGCAGGCGCACGTTGTAGTCGGTGTGTATCTTGCGGAGAAACTCGTAGGCAGTCATCGAGGCAAACTCGCGCGTGAAGTTGAACACCACAGTGTAGTCGATGCCTGTGGCGCCCAGCAGGGCGGTCTTGCTATTGATGTCGGTGAGCAGACGCAGGTCGCTGTCGGGGCGGAAGAGCAGTTGCGGATGGGAGGCAAAGGTCATCACCGCCGTGGCGAGGCTGCGCCGTGAGGCTTCGCTACGGAGAAAGTCAATGACAGCACGGTGTCCGCGGTGCACACCGTCAAACATGCCCACCGTTGCGGCCAGCGGCGGCAACTGCGGGATGCGTGGACTGTCGTTGATTATGGTCATCAGTCGTTGAATGCGTTGGTAAATTCTGAGCCTTCAGCCACGAGCCATGTGCGGAAGCCGAGGGCTGCCGCAGCGTCGAGGTTGGTTTGCGAATCGTCGAAAAACAATGTCTCTTCGGGGCGCACGCCAAATTTGCGCACCACGGCGTCGAAAATCTTTTTGTCGGGCTTTGCCACACCCTCCTCGAAACTCGTGCATATGCCGTCGAAATAGTCCTCGCGGCATTTGCCGTCCTTTTCAAACTCAGTGCGGATGCGCTGGCTGAACATTATCGGGTTGGTGTTGGAAAGCATATAGATGCGGTAGTCCTTGCGGAGCGCCTCAAGGGCGCGCAAACGGGCTACGGGGATGCCTAATAAGAAGGCATTCAAAGCCTTGTCGATGGCTTCGTCGGTCAATGGTTGGTCGGAACGGCTGCGGATGTAGTCGCGGAAATCCTCCGCCGACATCTTGCCCTCTTCCAATTGGAGAAATGCGCCGACCTGGCAATAGTCGCCAAGCAACTCGCCAACACCCCTAACCTTGAGGTCCTCGAGCGCCTTTACGCAGTTTTCCCGGCGAATGTCCATAATGACACCGCCCAAATCAAACAGGAGATTCTTCACCCCCTCCAATTTTCCTTTGACCATAGAAATTTTTTGCAAAGATAGTGCAAGCCGAGGGAAATGAAAAGGAACTTGTTCCAATTTTCATTTCCGAGGCGCAGCCTATCTTATCCAAAGATAGTGCAAGCCGAGGGAAAAACATTCAAGCATGCTTGAAAATGTTTTGCCGAGATGCAGCCTATCTTATCCAAAGATAGTGCAAGCCGAGCGAGAAGCGAATGAGCGAGCCTCGGAGAGGCGAAATGTTCCAAAACCCCACGGCTTTAGCCTGGGGCCAAGCCAATTACCTAGTAATTGCGTGCTGTAGGTACGCCACCGCACTATCTCCAAGCAACCACACTCCTGTAGCGCCACTTACAGGGCACAACTCGCTGTGTATCAGTTAACCCCAGGCTGAAGCCTGGGGTTGTCGATACGGCGTTCCGACGGGACGCTTTGGGCAGGTGGTACAACAAAGTTGCTGAGTTCTTTGCTGAAATTAAAGTCTTTTGTGCAAGTATGAGAGGCGCCGCCTATTGATTTCGGTATGCCTTCCGGTTGATTTTGCCGTTGAAGGTGCGCTTGATCTCCGACACTTGCTCGTAGAGTGTGGGCACTTTGTAGGGCTCGAGGCGCTGAGCGATGGCGCGCGCTATGGTGCGCTTGTCGAAGGGTTGGCCTTCAGCGGTGACCACGAGCAGTTTCAGCACCATGCCGAGCACGCGGTGGGTAGCCTCGATGCAGATGCAGTCTGCCACCTGCGGCAATGCCGCTGCGGCGGCTTCAACCTCGGTGGGAACAACCTTGAACCCACCCACATTGATCACGTCGCCGTCGCGGCCCGTGAGCCGTAAGCGTCCTTTCTCGTCAATGTGTCCGAGGTCGGAGGTGTAGAGCACTCCGTCGCGTAGCACGGTCTGCGTGAGAGCCTCGTCGCCGAGATAGCCGCTCATCAGGGTCCTGCCGCTGCAGGCAATGTGGCCGTCGGCGGTGATAATGAGCCGTGAATGGCGCATAGGGCGGCCAAGGCAGCCGGCAAGGCATTCGCCGGCGTTGTAGTTGAACGTGGCGATGATGCCCGTTTCGGTCGATGCGTAGGTGTTGTAGAGCCGCGTAGAGGGCAACACCTCGCAGAGGCGCTGCATGTCGGCCTCGGCAATTGGCGCTGCGCCAGTTTCGATAAACTCAATCTTGTGGGCGTAGCCAGCGAGGCGGTCGCCAGCAAAGGAAAGGAGCATACGGATGGCCGACGGCACAAGGAAGGTGGCAACTGGCCCGGGGGCATTGTCGATGGTGCGGAAAAAGGCGTCGAGGTCGCGCATGCCGTTGACAATCACCGTGGTGCCGCCCACAAGGATGGTGGGGTAGACCTTCGACAAACTCCCGATGTGGTTAAGTGGGCCGTTGACGATAAACGTGATGCCGCTGTGGTATCCTTGAGCGTCTATCAGGTTTTCGGCGTCGGCAACGATGGTGGCGTGACTTATCATCACGCCTTTCGGCTTACCAGTGGTGCCAGTGGTGAAAAGTACGTCGGCAATGCCCTCGGGCACGCTGGCCTCGGCGCACAGCCGCTCCACGTCGGTCACCAGCGCATCCGGACAGCCGCTTTCCAGCGGCACTGCTACGCGTTCTGCCATGTGGATAGCCAAATACCTTACGAGGAAGTCGGCGCTCTGAGAAGCGCGGAAAACGGCAAGTCGGCCTTCGCCCTTCATCTGCGCTGCCATCTGGCGCACCTCCCCAAGCAACTGGGCATAGGTCAAGCGGCTGTCGCCACAAGCCACAGCCACCTTGTCGCCGCATTCGGCAGCGAGGCGCGCGAGATGGTCAACGAGTCTCATTTCTTTGCCAGTTTGCTCTCCACGAGAGCCACCAGAGAGTCGAGCGATTTGAAGTTCTTTGGCGTTACGTCGCTTGACTCAAGGTCGATGCCGTATTCTTCGGAAAGAATCATCAGAATGTTGGTGATGCCCAGCGAATCGAGTTCGTTGAACAGGAAATCGGAGTCGAAATCGACCAGCGGAAGAGCGTCTTCCAGGAGTTCTCTAATTTTTTCTTTCATATCTTAGTCTTTTCGTTTGTCTGGTTATTTCAGTTCAATTTTTGTGGTCGGTATGCCGTCGATGGAAGCGGCATCGCCGAAGGTGTAGGCTCTCACTGTCACTGCCGAAGCCACGTGTGAGAGGGCTTCGTCTATGGTGGCAACCACCTGCAGGCGGCTGTCGAGGCCTTCGTGGGCGTAGGTCAGTGCGCGGCGGTGGTCGTCGTCGGCTTCTACGGCTACGACAAGGCATTCGCGGTGGACGAGGGAGTAGAGCAGCGCAAATTCGCCCCAGTCGCCGCCCACTACGATTATGGCGTCGGCATCCTCGGCGTTGTCAATCCACTGAGCGAAGTCGCTGTTGTGGCGGAGGGTGCGGCGCACGTCGTTGTAGAGGTCGGTGCCCTTGTAGCGGTAGCGGTCGAGCACGAGGTGGTGGAAATAATTAGCCGTTTCGCGCTCGGCTACGGTTGCGGCATACTGCTCAACGAAGAGTCGGTGCATAGCCTGTGTGCGTTCCACATACGTGCTGCCCAATGCCGATGGCTGTATGCGCTTGCCCACGGTCACTGTCAGTTCGCCGGGATAGACCGACACGCTTCCGCGCGGCACCACCTGATTGAAGCCGTGGAGCATCACCGGCACAATGTCAAGTCCCAGTTGCTCAGCCCAGTGGAACGCGCCCTTGTGGAAGCGCAGTATCGACGACTTGTCGTTGCGCACACCCTCAGGGAACACCACAAGGCTGTAGCCCTCATCCACGCAGCGACGCAGATGCTCGAGGTTGGCCTCGGCGTCGTCGGTGAGCGACACGAAGCCGAGCCAGTGGTAGACGGAGCGTACAAGCCTGAAGTTTGCCGGGCGGCCGTTGCTCACGAGTATCACTTTCGGACTCAGCGCCATAAACACGGCGGCATCGAGCATCGACTGGTGGTTTGCCACAATCATTGCCGGCTTGCTGAAGTTCTCGCCAGAGGCATTCTCCAAGCGGTATTTCACTGACGGTATGTGGTTGAGGTCGAAGCGATAGAGGTGCTGCACGTAGCGGTGGAACAGGGTGCGGCGGCGCGGCGTAGGTTTAAGTACTACGAAGAGCAGGAAGCCGAGAGCCTGCACTGTGAGCAGTTGCGCGAGGAACACCACTGTGGCGAGTGTCATTGTGGCCATCGGGCGCAGCGACAGCGGACGGTAGCGGAAGCCGCGGCGCGACTGCACGAGGAACTTGAATATCAGCGGCGGGAACACGTATGCCATCAGCACCACAGAGAACATGCCAGCGATGGTTACCTCCGCCAGCGAGTGGAGAGCAGGGTGGCGCGCCACGATGAGTGTGCCGATGCCGATAAACATTATCAGCGCTGAAATTATGATGGAATGCTTGTAGGAAGCAAGCATCTTTTTGCGGTAGGCGTATTCATACATTGCGCCTTCGGTCATGAAGATGGTATAGTCGTCGCCTTGTCCGAAGATGAAGGTGGCGAGGATGATGTTCACGATGTTGAACTGCATGCCGAAGAGCGACATGATGCCCAAAATCCACAGCCAACTGATGGCCATCGGCACAAACGACAGCAGCGCCAACTCCAGACTGCCGAACGACAGCCAGAGGAAGAAGAACACGATGAATCCGCAGGCAAAGCCGATGTAGTTGAAGTCGTTGGACAGGTGGTTGGCTATGGCACTGTTCATCGCCACAACGTCGAAACTGTGGCAGTCGTGCTCCTTCAGTTGCTCTTCTACGGCGCTCATGTCGGCATCCTTCACGGCGAGCACATCGACCACATTGTAGCGCCTTTCGGCGGTATCGGTGCTGATGTTGCCCGCAAAAAGCGTCTTCACGAGCGGCGAGAAGTAGGAGATGTCGTGCGGCTGACACTTGGTGTCGAGCAGGGCGTAGAAGTCGTCAAACGACCCTTTGGCGAAGCCCTCGGCACGCATGCTCTTGTTGAGCATCGTTTGAATCCGGTCGCGGTTGCGCTCCACAAAGTCGTTCCATAGCGCCAGGCGGCGTTTCTGCTCCGCCTTCGACACCACAAACTGGCTGCATCCGCTTGCCGACTGCACCTGCCCGTCGGCAACCATCTTGGCGATGCCCGGCTGGAGCAGGCGACTCTTGTCGAGTGCACCGTCCATCGTGGTGTCCGACGAGATGGCGTAGACCTTCTGCAAGCCGCCGCTCGGCAGCATGGTGCGCTGGAAATAAGCCATATCAGCCTTTTGCTGGTCGGTCATATAGTTGATGTGCGCCAGGTTGGTGTCAAACTGCGTCTGGAAACTGAAATATCCGAACACCAGCGTAAGTGCCACAACTACAGCCACAACCACGGGCTTGTTTTCGAGTGTAACGTCGCTGATGCGGTCGAGGAAGGTGTGGCGCTCCTCGTGTGATGCCTTGGCAAGGTGCGGCAGGTAGACCAGCACGAAGATTATCGTGCCGGCAAGAATCATCGAACTGAACAGTCCGAGGTCGCGCAGTGCTACCGACTGCAGCGGCACGAGGGCGAGGAAGGCGCCCACGGTGGTGACGTTGCCCACGAGCAGCGGCATGACGATTTCGCGCAGCGCACGCTTCTTGTTGGGCGTGTGCGACAGATGGGCTATGAAGTGGAGCGGATAGTTGACGGCAATGCCGAGAATCACCGACGAGATGCCTATCACGATTACCGAAACCTTGTCGTGGAACAGTGCAAGTCCGCCCATGGCAAAGAGCCATCCCCAGCCTATGGAGAAGGCGATGAGCAGAAGGTTGCGCATATTGCGGAACGAGAACATCAGCAATGCGAGGATGAGAATCACGGCGATGGCAACCGAGAGGATGCTGTCCGACTTTATCTGGCTGGCGTTGGTGGCAGCGATGATTGGGCCGCCGATGATGTGGATGTCGAGGTTTTCGTGGCTCGCCATCACGGTGTCGCCGCAGGCGGTGAGCATGGCTGCCAGACGGGCGTTGTTCTCGCTTTCGCTCGAGCCGTAGGGCGACTCCATCACCACGATGGCGCGCTGCATGTCGGGCGAGAAGATGTGTCCGTCGTACATCTCATATTTAAGGCCCGACTCCGCTGGCTGGAGTTTCTGCACCACCGGGGTGAAGAAGTTCAGCGGGTCGCGCTGGATGTTGTCGGAGAGGATGCCCCCGGCGGGGAACATCAGCATCTGTTTGTCCTGCGCCAGTTGTTCGGCAACAAAGGTGGGCTGCGCCAGCAGGCTGTCCATGCGGGCGTAGTCGGCATCGGTGAGGAAGTAGGGGATGTTGGTGTAGACAAAGTCTGCCACCTCGGTCATCTTTTCCATGTCGACCTCGGCGAGGATGCTGCTCAAAGAGTGCGCCGTGTCGGCTTTCTCCACTGCCTCCACGAAGGCGTCAACGCCGGCAACCATGGCGTCGGGGTCGGCCTTCAGCGAGTCGCGGTACTGGAACACCGCGAAAATTTTGTTGGCGCCCGAGATGTCCTGGTACACCTTCAGCGCGTTTTGCTGCTCTGCGTCGACAGGCATGAAGTCGGCAATGTCCTCCTTGTAGCCCAAGCGCATCAGCGACAGCACCAACAAGGCGGTCACCGCCAGAAACGACAGCAGACCCACGAGGCGGTGCCGCCTCAGAAAATCGAATATGCGAAGAATGAAATCAGTCATCGTTATTTGTTGGTTACAGGGTTGGAATAAATGCCGAGGAAGATGTCCACAAGGTTCTCAATGTCGCAGGTGTCGTAGCGCTCCAACTCCTTGAGGTGGTTGCGGAACGTCTCAAACTCCTCGTCGGTGTAGGCGTCGCGGTATTTCTTCACGCCGTAGCGCATGTCGTAGGCAATGTAGTTGTTGGGGTAGAGGCGGTAAGCCTTGTTGATGCGGCTGTCGAGCAGGTGAGCCACCGCCCGGTGGTACTCGTTGTTGGTCATTGGCTCGAATTTCGACAGTTCGGCGTGCGAGATAGGGTCACAGAGTTCGATGTGCACGCGTCCCTTTGGCTGCACAATGCCCGTGAGGATGCTGTTGAGGTCTTCGCCCGGCTTCTTGGTGTATTTGGCAAACTGCGACTCGTAGAGTTCGAGGGTCTTGAGCACGTCGCACGGCTCCCACTCGTAGGAGATTGCCACAGGCACGATGTTGAGTTGGCCGATGGCTTTGATTTTGTCGTCGGGGCACGACATGCAGAACATCTTGATGATGCCCTGGTCAGTGGCATCGTTGCCGTCCTTGGTGCGGCCGTTGCGCTGGGCAATCCACACCGACTGGCCTTTCTCGGTGATCACGTGGCGGATGTAGTCCGACAGATGGTGCGAACAGCGGTAGAAGTCCTTGATGCTTCCGCCGGGGCGCTCCACCTTAAACATCTTGTTGCTTTTGCCTATGTCGACCACCAACTGGTTCATCATCAGGTTGGCGCCGAAGGTTATTTCGGTGGTGTCGAAGCCGTTGCTCACAAAGAAGTACTGCAGGAGGCTGGAGTCAAGCATAATGTCGCGGTGGTTCGACACGAAGAGGTAGTGCTTGTCCGGACTGAGTTTGTCGAGACCCGAGCACGAGAAACGGGTTATGGTGTTTTCAATCACACGCTTGTTGACCATGCTCATTGTCTCCGTCTGGAAGTCGCGCACGGTGCGGTAGGAGGCAATGCGGCGGCGCACCGCTTCGAGCGGCTCGTCGGGATAGACATAGGCGGCGAGAATCGGGAAATAGGGGCTGTCGGCAATGCGTTGCATGGCAGCGGGAATTTCCGATTCGTAGTATGGTCGGATGTCGTCGAAAATTGATGTTTCCATTTTCTGCAGTATTTAGTTGTTGAGGTGTCTCAACCAGTTCAAAAATTCGTTTTTCCACTGTCGGCATTCGGCTGTGCCTTTGCTCTGCGAGGCGCCGAAGCCGTGGCCGCCGGTGGCATACTGGATGTAGCGGTGCTCCACTCCCTGTGCGGTGAGTGCTGAGTCGAGGAGTTCGGAGTTGCGGCACTTCACCACGGGGTCGTCCTTGCAGTTGACAAGAAACACCGCCGGGCAGTCCTTAGGCACGTGCCGCTCCATCGATAGCGAGTCGCGCATCTGCTGGTTGCGCACGCGCTTCTCGCCGAGCAAGGCTCGCCGCGAGCGCTTATGCACACACGCATCGGTCATCGTCACCACCGGGTAGATGGGAGCCAAAAACGCTGGGCGCTCATTGGCGGGCAGCAACTCCGCAGCCGACATCACCAGATGGCCGCCAGCAGAGAAGCCCATAGCGCCGATGCTGTCGGGGTTCACGCCGTAGTCGGCGGCATGTTGTCGCACGAAGGTCAGCGCCTGGCGCAGGTCGTTGATGGCATCGGGGTGCTGACGGCCGGGGAACAGGCTTCGCCAGCCCGAGAAAAATGCCCACCAGCCCGCCGTGCGGTAGCACAGCACGAAAGCAGAGATGCCGTTGCTCTGCAGCCATTTGCCCACAGCCGTGCCTTCTGCCTCCATATCGTGCCAGAAATAACTGCCGCCGGGACACACCACCACAGCCACGTTGCTATTGCCCGCAGCGAGGTAGGGAGTCATCTTCACCTTGGCTTTGCAGTCGGTGTCCTGCCAGATGTTCACCTTGCCCTCGGCGAGGGCAGTGAGCGTCATGACGAGGCATACGAAGGCAGTTGTTATTTTCGCTTTTTTCATTCTTTTTCAGTCATCTTGTTTATCTGCTCAAGCACATAGTTGTGGCCTAGGATTGCCTCAGCCGTGGTGATGGCAGTGAGCGGCACGCCGCAAAAGCCGTGCAGATTGTTGTTTTGTCCTGTGAGCAGCAGGTTGTTGATTTTTGTGGCGATTGGCACTTGCGACAGAGCCATATTTTTGTAGTCCTTGCTGAAGCCCGACAGAGCGCCGCCCTTCACGCCGTAGAAGTCGCGGATGGTGAGTGGCGACGACGAGATGATGCGATCCACGCAGTCCATAAATCCGGGGTGCATCTCCTCAATGTTTGCCATCAGTTGGCGGGTTTTCTGCTCTTTCCACGCCTCGTAGTCAGCGCCTCGGCGCCCCACGGTGGTGTCTGCCCACTGCTCAGCCTCCTCGAAGAGCATCGGCGCCGTGATAAGCACCTTGCTGGCAAACGGACCCTGGTTGTCGTCGGGCGAGGTCATGAAGAGGAAGCCCAGCGGCCAAACGTCGTGCTGCTCGCCGAAGTTCCATATCTCGTCGTAGCGGGTCATGTAGTACTCCGAGTGGTTGATGTAGGGGAATGTTCCCGGCTTGAGTTTGATGTAGGCGGAAAACGCCGAGTAGGAGTTGGGTATCGACTCCAGTCGCATCTTGTATGACTTCGGGAACGCCTTTTCCGGCATTATCGGGAAGAGTGAACACGGATGGATGGCCGAGATGTAGTGGTCGGCGCGGTATTCGCGGCCCTTGCGCGTGCGCACAAAGTCGATGTGGCGGTCGTTGACCTCAATCCATTCCACTCCGTCGCCCGTAATGACCTCGCCGCCGCCAGTGGCGATAACCTCCGCCAGAAGGTCGGCAAAACGGTCGCTACCGCCCACAAAACGGCTTGCTCCGCGGATGTAGAGCGTGCTGATGATGGCGTGGATAAACGCAGGGGTCTCATCATGGCGGCCGCCGTAGAGGGGGTTCATATATGCCACCACGCTGCGCAGGCGCTCATCGCTGATATACTTTGCCACGAAGGCGTCGGCAGCCATCAGAAAGTCGGACGAGTGCGCAGGGAATAGCGTTGTGGATGGGCGGAGGTTGAACAGGTCGACCTCTTCGGTGATGCCGAACACGGCATCGACGTATGCCTCCAGATTAGCCCTCTGGTCGGGAAAATGCTCCGCCAGCGAGTCGACAAAGCCCTTGCGACCTTTGCGGATGCGGTAGGTGGTCTTGTCCTCGGCAAAGTAGAGGCTGTCGATGCAGTCGTCGTCCACATCCATCAGATTCACCTTGTCGGCGATGCCGAGATATTCGCAGATGCGGCGGATGTTGCCGCCTGGCTGCATGCCTGCAATCACGTGCATGCCCGTGTCGAAACTCACGCCGAAGCGGCGGAACGACTGCAGGCCGCCGCCCGCTGTGGCATTTTTCTCGAGCACGGTCACCCGGACGCCTTCCCTTGCGAGGATAGCGCCTGTGAAGAGTCCGCCGAGACCGCCGCCTATAATCACTGCCGTTGTCATTTGCTTGCCTCCTGTATTTGTGAGTAGATTGTGCGTGCCGTCAGCAGTTCGCTGCAGGTCACGATGGTGCCCACCATCACGCCGAGCATGCCGTGGGAGTTGATGTTCTGCCCCGTGAGCAGAAGGTTGGGAATCCGTGTGCGCTGCGGCACTCGGTATGCCGAACTCTGGGCTATGTCCTTGGCATTGCCGTACATTGAGCCGCCTTCCGTGCCGAGGTAGTCGAGATAGGTGAGCGGCGTCGATGTGTAGTAGTGCTTTATCTTGTTGCGGATGCCAGGGAAATGCTGCTCAAGCACGTCGAGCAACTTTTCTGCCTTCCGCTCTTTGAAGTCTTTGTAGTCCTGTCCGCGATGCTCCACGCGGGTGCCTTGCCACTGCGCCACGTCGTCCATCTGCATGTAGGACAGCACCACGCCTGTGGTGGCAAATTTCTGCTCCCCATCGGGGCAGAAGTGCATATATAGAAACCCCTTTGGCCACGAGGCATCGTCGTAGCACTCGCAGTTCCAGGGGGTGTCGCCCTGATAGCCGTAGTAGTTGCTGTTCATGTAGGGCACTTCGCCCTCCTTGAAATGGAGATACACGGAGAAGCCGCCCACGGTTTGCGGTATGGCGCCCACGCGTTTGCGGAACGCCGGACGGATGAGGTGGGTGTTGAGGAGTTCGAGGGTACGCACGGGATGGGCGTCGGAAATCACGTAGTCGCAGGGGATGGTGTCCTTGCCGTTGACCTCCACTGCCACCGCCTGAGTGTCGTTGCACACAATCAGTGTGGCTTTGCTCCGCGCATAGACCTCGCCGCCATAGCGGCGGATGGTTGCTACCAGCGCCGTTGCCACATTGTCGCTGCCGCCGCGGATGCGGAATGCGCTCTGGTTGTAGAAGTCCATGATGAAGGCGTGGGTGGAAAACGGTGTTTTGCCTTTTTCTGCCGCATAGAGAGGCAGATTGCCCACCAGCACCTTCGCCAGCAGCGGGTCGGTGATGATTTCGCTGAGCACGTCGTCGATAGACCGCAACTGGTATTCGGGGATGAGCACCGTGTCGGTCTCGGCATATTTCAGCGAGTGGAGCGACGAGGCATTGGCTATCTGCTCAATGAGGTCGTAGTAGCGCACAATGTTGTCGCGCTGGTGAGGAAAATATTCAGCCATCTGATCTACGAAAGCCTCCTTGCCGTTGGCAAAACGGTAGGTCTTGCCGCCGAGCGACACCACATCGTAGCCCGTAGGGTCGAGCTGTGAGAGACTCACCGTGCGGTCAATCTCCATGAACCGCATCAGTTTGTCGAGGGTCTGCCCGGGGGCGGCGCTGCCAATGAAGTGCATGCCCGTTTCAAACTTCGCGCCGCGGCGCGAGAAGCACTGCAGGCAGCCGCCAATCTGGTCGCCCTGCTCCAGCACGGTGACGTGGTAGCCGTTTTTGGCGAGCATCACGCCCGTCGACAGGCCACCGAGGCCACTTCCTATTACCACAACTCTCTTATGCATCTTTTTCTATCTCGTTAGCGATTTCTTCATAGCGCTCCACATAGCGGTGGCGCATTGCCGACGCCTGCTGCATCGGTGTGCCCATTGCCGACAGTTGCTCCTGTGTCAGCGGCTCGGCTACTTCCACATAGAACGTGCCTTTGTTGAGGTGGCGCGCGTGCTTGGGCAGAATCTTGCCGGGTCCGTAGAGCAGCATAGGCAGCACGTCAAGGTTGAACATCTGCGCAAGGTGGAAGGCTCCCTGGTGGAAGCGCCCTATGCGGCAGTCCTTGGAGCGCGTGCCTTCGGGGAAGACGGCGATGCTGTAGCCGCGGGCAATGAGCGAACGAATTTGCGGCAGGATGTGCTCGATGCCGTCCTCCGCCGGCAGATATTCGGCGTTGCGGATGAGCATGCCGTAGAAGGGGTTGTTCCACACCCAGTTGTTGGTGAGAAACACAATCCGCGGGTTGAACACCAGCATGCACATCAGGTCGAAGTGCGACTGGTGGTTGCAGATCACTATGCGGGGCTTGTTGAAGTCAAGATTTTCAGGCACTTTCTTGCGGAAACGTGTGCCCGGCACGCCGTGGTAAATCATCACTATGCGCGAGGCGAAACAGATGAGGCGGTGCAGGTTGAAGCGCTTGCGCTCGGTCATCTTGCCTATCTTCACGTAGAGCCATACACCCGGGGTGAAGAGCACGAGCGAGAAAAACAGGAAGAAGAGCAGCGAATAGACGGAGCGCACCACCGTCATCAGTATGCGCCATAGGCGCAACGGCAAGCCGTAGACCAGTGCGAGGATGCACAGCACGGTGTTGAGCACGCTGATGCGCGCAAAGTCCTTTGCCGGTCGGAAATGGCTCACACGCTCTTCGCGCGGCGGATAGTAGACATCGATGTCGACGGAATGAATCTTCACACCGTGCCATGCGGTGAACACCAACAACTCGAGTTCTGCCTCGTAGCGGGAGGTGAGCAGCGAGAGCCAGTGGAGTTTGCGCAGAGGGTAGAGGCGGTAGCCTGTCTGAGTGTCGGAGAGTGCCTTGCCAGTCTGCACATAGAACCAGAAGTTGGAGAATTTGTTGGCAAAACTGCTGCCTTTGGAGCGATCCACACCTTCGAGGCGGCGGCAGCCCACAATCATTGAGCCGGGGTGCTCCTGGTTGGCACGGAGAAATTTCGCTATGTCGTGGGGATAGTGCTGGCCGTCGGCATCGAGCGTGATGGCGTAGGCAAAGCCCATCTCAAGAGCCTTGCGAAAACCCTGCTTTAGGGCATAACCCTTGCCGCGGTTGCGCTCATAGGCCACAAGCGTGATGCCTTCGATGGCTTGCAGAATCGCCGTAGTGCCGTCGGTGCATCCGTCGGCCACCACAATCACGTCGTCGCAGTGGCGGAGTGTCGCAGTAACCACGTCGCGGATTGTGCCGGCATTGTTGTAGGTTGGAATCACCACACAGATGCCGCGCGCCCGTAGCCGTTGCTTTTGCCTTTGGTTCTCGTTGTCGTTCATAATGCGTTGCACACTAAAGAAATCTTTGCCTTGGCGTCGTCGCCAGCGGAGAGTACTGCCTGCGCCTTCACCGTGCCAGCGTCGGTCTCCACCTTTTTCAGTTGCACGAGCAGTTGCGGAGCAGTGTCGGGGGTGATTACCGAAAGAAATTTCACGTTTTTCACCACGCTGATTTCCAGTGGCTTGCCAACGTAGTCGGACAACAGTTCCTCCACCATCTGCACGATGCACACACCCGGGGTTATCGGCTCGCCAGGGAAGTGAGCCTTGTAGATGAAGCATTCGGGGTTGAGCGCCACCTCAAAGGCGCCTGCGCCGTCGCTGCCGACCACTGTGTATAGATTATTCTTCAGTTGCATCTTGTAGTATTGTGAATTTATAGTCAATCTTGCGTTTCTCGTTGCGGTAGGTCATGACGCCATCGGCGAGGTTTTGCATCACCTTGGCGAGGTCGGAGCGGAGAGTGCGGCGGATGTACCACTTGTCGAGCAGTTTGATTACGTGCACCAGTTTCACCTTCTTTGTCTGCGGATTGTAGATGAAGTCGAGCGCCGAGATGCCGAACTCGTTGACCAGGCAACCCTTCACCTCGCCGCCGTCAGCCACGAGGATGCACACACCGCTTACGTAGCCGCGCCCCATCTCGATGACGGCATCGTAGCGTGCCCGCTCGCCGTCGGCGGTGGGAAACGAGGCTGCGTGCGCTGCCAGGCACAGTAGCAATGCGCTAATTAATGCTGAAAACCTTTGCATTGATGGCTGAATTAGTCTTTATGTTCTTCAGTTCGATGACCGTGCGGTCGCCGTTTTTCTCCACCAACTCCACGGTTGTCACCACCGACTTTTGTCGGTTGAAGTGGAGGATGATTTTCTGAAACATCTGCTTCATCTGCTTCTGTTGTGGAAGAAGGGTGGCGATGTACTCAGTCGAGGTGGTCTGTATGCTCGTCTTGAAGTCCTTCGCATCGGTGAGGCACTTGCCCACCACGCTGTTCATCATTATGCGGGCAATCTCCTTGAAGAATTTGCTCTGCTCCACGTTGATTACGTCGTTGCGCTTACCCTTGCTGATGAGCACCTTAGAGCCGTTGAGCACAAAGGTGTAGGTGTAGGGCGAGGTGTATTCCCAGCGCAGTTTGTCGCTTTGCTGATAGTACATCTTTCCCTTCGACACCATCTTGTCGTTGAGCATCTTGATGGTCTTCGTTTGCACGAAGTCACACTGCATCGTCTTCATCGACGACGCTACAGCATTGATTTGCTGGATTATTTTCTGCTCGTCCTTGGTCTGCGTGGCAAATGCCACGGCAGCAACCATGAGAGCCAAAAGAAATGTTGATAACTTTTTCATCGCTATTTTGCTATTAAACAACATCCTAAAATTATGAGTCCGATGCCGGCCCATTTGTAGACCGACACTGTTTCGTGGAAGAAAAACATTGCCGAGAGCATGCCAAACACGTAGGTGAGGCTAATCATCGGGTAGGCCACGCTCAGCGGATAGTGCTTGATGATATACATCCACAGCACTGAACTGGCGCCGAAGAAGATGCCGCAGCAGGCAAACTGCCAGTTGAGCAGCAGCGACACCCAGAAATCGCGCGTCCAGCCGAACGGGTGCATCTTCTGGAGCGCAAACTTCAGAAACACCTGTCCGCCAGCGAGCAATGCGCTCTGCGCCAATGCCAGTCCCACTATTCTCCACATGTCAGTACGATGGCTATGGAATGCACTGCCGGCAGTGGCTTTGCGCCGCTCTGCTCCAGCAGTGAGTTGAACAATGGTGTGGATTCGTCGTGGCAACCCACAAGCACCGTGCGGCATCGCCCCGAGCGCAGCAGCATCTCGGCATCGTGCATTGCCCACTGCAGCGACTGCGCGCCTTGGGTGTAGGTCACGTTGTAGCCGTGGCATTGGGTTTTGATGGCAATGTTGCTGCTTATGGTGTTGTGGGTGCTCTGCATGAAGTATGTAGGCTTCAGCAGTCCCTCATTCTCTTCGCGTATCTGCTGGAGCAGGCGCTCGCTGTTGTCGAGGCATCCGTAGGCGGTGCCGGTGATGATGGCGTCGGGCACGTCGATGCCTGCCTGGGCAAGGGCTTCGAGCGACGAGAGCAGCGAACTCTTCATCAGTTTGCCCATGCGACGCGACTCCATCGGCTTGATGTATTTGCGGATGTCGGCGAGTTGCTCCTCATTGCTGATTTCCACGCGCGCCAGCACCTTTACGGGCTTGTCGCTGCCCTCTGCCGCGCTGAAGGCGTGGGGCTTGGTGGACAGCACCAGCGACGAGTCGTTGCCGCCGAAGCCAAACGAGTTGCACACCACATTGGTGAGCACTACGCCATCGGCACCGAGTGTTGGGGTGATGCCGTTGTCCATCTGATTCGCCCAGCCGAGATTTCCCGGCACGAACTGGTGCTTCATCGCCAACAGGCAGATAACTGCCTCGATGCTTCCCGAAGCACTCGTGGTGTGGCCCGTGAACGACTTTGTGCTCGACACCAGCGGCATCTTTTCGCCGAAGATGCGCTTCAGCGCCGCACTCTCGCTCTGGTCGTTGTTGGGCGTTCCAGTGCCGTGGGCGTTGACATACTGCACGTCGGCGGCATCGATGCCAGCCATCTCCAATGCCTGGCGCATGGCGAGGTAAGCCCCCTCGCCGTTGTCCGACGATGCAGTCTGATGGAAGGCGTCGCAGGCATTGCCGTAGCCCGTGAGATAGGCATGTGGCTCTGCGCCGCGCTCCTGTGCTGCCTGTTCAGGCTCCATCACGAGGAATGCCGCGCCCTCGCCGAGGTTCAGTCCGGCACGCGTAGCGTCGAACGGGCGGCACTGCTCCTTGTCGAGAATCATCAGCGAGTTGAAGCCGTTGAGGTGGAAGCGCGACAATGCTTCGGTGCCGCCCACCACTACGATGTCGGCATCGCCCGCCGCAAGCAGTCGGGCGCCGAGCATGATGGCGTTGGCAGCCGAAGAGCAGGCGGTGGAGATGGTTGTCACGTCGGCGAAGATGCCGAAATGGTCTGCCATCATCTGTGTGCTGCTGCCGCAGTCGTGGTGCTTGAGAAACTCAAGATTGGCGGCGCTGTCGGGGTTGTCGAGGCACTGCTCGGTGATGTCCATGCCGCCCACGGTGGTGCCTGAAACGAGCACTATGCGCTTGCCCTTCGCCGCGTCGCCGTCGAGGCAGGCGTCGGCAAGAGCCTGACGGATGGCGAGCATGCCCATTAGGGCGGTGCGGCTCATCATAGTGTCGTCGGCAATGGCGAGCCGTTGCTTCATCTCAGCGTTTGAGAGTTTCACCTCGCCTACGGGTAACTCGTGGTGGCGCGACTGCAGATGGCGCATCGTGCCTATGCCCGTAGTGCCCGAGCGCAGCGACTGCAGCACCTCAGCCTTGTCGAGCCCGATGGCCGACACTATTCCTTCGCCTGTTATCGCGATATTCATCATTGGCTTGAAAAGGGGAATTTTCCCGGTTTATTTTGTTCTGTTCTTGTCGACATATTCGGCAATCGTTGCCACACTCTTGAAGATGCCTTTAGCGGCAGCCGGATTGGTGAGTTTGATGCCGTATTTCTTTTCGAGGAGCACAATCAGTTCGAGTGCGTCGATAGAGTCGAGACCGAGGCCGTCGCCGAAGAGAGGGTCGTCGGTTTTGATGTCGTCGGCGGTCATTTCTTCAAGGTTGAGCGCCTCGATAATCTCTTCTTTCAGTTCTTTGATTAGTTCTTCCATATCTTTTGTTTTGTTTAGTCTGTTGGTTTACTTGTTTTTGCGTTGTGCAATCCACATGTCGGCCTCAAAACTGAGGTCGTCGTCATAGTCAATCCATCCAGTGAGCAGCGTGTTGGTGCCGCTGTCGGCAAATGCCGTGGCAATGATGCTGTCCATCGTTGCCTGGTTCTTCTCTGGGAGGATAAAAAACGACGTCTCGCCGTGGAAGCCGTTGCGGATGGCTATTTCGCCGGTTACGATGTTTGGCAGGGTGTAGACAAACACCGACGGACTCGGGAAATAGTTGTCGGCATCGGCGGTCGACTCGAGGTATTTCCTGTCGGACACCACCGACGAGGAGCGGTTGAACAGCACCACGCCGCACGCTTGGTCGCTGATGCCTCCAGCCGCCTTCAGCAGCAGTTCAGAGGCCACGAAGCCGAGGCGGCAAAGTGCGTCCATCTTGTAGTATTTCGGATAGTCGGCGATGTGCTCCTTGTAGAGCGCGGTGAGCAACGATGCTCCTTCGCCTATGGGTATTGTTTTGCTATCGACTGTGGCCGACGACGGAGTGATCATCACGCGGTGCGTGCGCTCGATGGCTGCATCGCTTTGAGTGAGATTATCTATAGTCTTGTCAGCCAAGATTGTAGCGTTGCAGCCTCCGAAGCCCGAGAGCATCTTCACGAAGCAATGCTTGTCGGTTGTTTGGCTTGACGCCGACACGTTGACCTTGCCCGACACTCCGAGTTCCTCGAAGCCGCGCGTGCCGAGCACCGTATGGTCGTCGGCGGCATGCATCGAGATAATCGTTTCGAGTACTCCAGCGGCGCCGAGTGTGTGGCCAAAATAGCCTTTCAGCGCATTCAGAGGCACATCGAGCAGGTCGGCGCGCTTCATTGCCATCGACTCCATCTGGTCGTTGAAGAGTGTGGCGGTGCCGTGGGCGTTGACAAACGCAAGGTCGCTGGCGTCTACACCCTGAAGGGTCGCTGTAAGCGCTTGGTAGAGCCCTTCGCCCGCCTTCGACGGCGCACTGATGTGGAACGCGTCGTTGCGCACATATCCGTTGCCGAGACGCCATGAGCCGGCTTTCGCCTTGGCGGAGAGCACGATGGTTGCCGCCGCTTCGCCGAGGTTGAGTCCGTAGCGCTCCATGTCGAATGGGCGGCACGGCTCTGGCGACAGCGCTTTGAGCGACTGGAAGCCCGAGATGATGAACTGCTCGGGAGAGTCGGCGCCGCAGACCACGGCGGCGGTGCACCTGCCAGCGTCGATTAGTCGCGAAGCAAGAATCAGTGCCGACAGGCCGGAGATGCACGCATTGCACACCACTATCGGGTCGGCCTTGATGCCGAGTGCTGCGGCAATCCGTTTTGCGGAGTCGCTCACATGGTAGTCGCCCGCAGCCAACTGTTCCACGGAGCCTTTGGTGGTGCTTAGAATCAGCACTACGCCATCGGCGGTAGGGTCGATGCCACTGTCGCTTACGGCGCGCTGGGCAGAGGCGGTGGCTATAGCCTCGAAGCGCGTGAGGGAAGAGTTCACGGAGCGGCGCGCCTCGGCGATTTGGTCGTCGGTGAGCAGCGATGCCGTGAACGCCTCTGGGATGCCGAGGCTGCCATGGGCATAGGCGTGCAGACCCGTCAGGCCGGCTTTCACCGACTTGTAGTTCTCCTCCGCCGTCTGTCCGAGCGGAGAGATTATGTTGTCTGCCAATACGTATGCCATAGTCGTTTATTTTCTATAGTTCATCGGTCTGTCCCCAGCGCTCTTTCCATGCTTGATAGAACGGCGGGTTGTCCCAGACCAGTTGATAGTTCATGTCCATAAACACCTGCACGGAGTGACCCGTGGCAAGTAGAGAATCGTCGGCAGTGTCGTGGATTTCGTAGTCGAACACGATTTTCGCTGCCGCCGTAGGACGGTAGATGATGTCGACGCGCGGATGCATGCCGTAGCGGATGGGCCGCTTGTAGTGGAACGTGAGTTCCACGAGTGGGGCGAAATATCCGTGGTCGAAGAATCCCATGTATTCGAGGTCGAATTTCTTGCCGAATGCCTCGCGGGCGTCCTCAAAATAGAGAGGGTAGGAGCCGTGCCACACCACATTCATTGAGTCCACTTCGCTGAAGCGCACCTCGAAAGCCTTCGATTCCTTGAGTTCTTTCATCGATGCGCCTCCATTTCCTTTACGGCAATCTTCATCTCGGTGGTAACCAGAGTGTTGCCTCCGACGGTGACGGTCGCGTCGGCAAGCGTCATGCCAAACACCTCTTCGCGGACCACCACCGTGGTGGTCATCACGTCGCCCACCTTAGGCAGCGCCGCAACCTCGAAGTTGCGCACCGCGCCGATAAATCCCAACTGGATGCCCTTTTTCAGTATATACTTGTTGACGTAGCCAATGCGAGCGGCACACGTTTGGGCAATGTTTTCCATCAGTCCCGACGCCGAGAAGCGGCCGTTGTCGGTAAAGATGTTGGCCTCCGTAACCTCGGTTTCGGTCACCGTCACCGTGCGCGTGAAGCCCGTGAGCGAGCCAATCATCACGAAAGGCTCCTGCTGCGGCAGAAGTTCGTGCACGTCGATGCTGCGGAGAAACTCCTCCGTAGGGTTCTCGGGGTCGATATTGCTAATAATGTCGGTCATGACCAAAATTCAAAAAAGTTGTACCATTGTGTGGGGTAGCGGCGTAGCATCCGCTCCATTTCGGCAGCGTAGGCATCTGCCAGTTGCTGCATCTGCTGGCGGCGCGGCGCCTCTTTGTCGTAGGGCAGGGGCGTGACGTAGGCGGTGTAGCCTTTCGTGGATGTTTTCATCACGTTGACCGCCACCACGTCGAGGCTGCGCATTGTTGCCACCGAGAACGGTCCCATGGGCAGTTTCGCCGCGTGGCCGAGGATGCTCACGTCGAGTGTCTTCGGCGAACCGATTACGCGGTCGGCAGGCATGCTCACAATCTCGTTGTTGGCGAGCACCTCGTTGACCTTAAACAGATGGCTCATGTCGCTCGCCACAGGGATGATGTTGATGTGGTTGCGCTCAAAGCCGTGTCGGCGCCCTTCCATCACTGTGCCTTTCTCGCCGCCAAACACGAGCGCGTTGAACTGCTTCTTGTCTGCCACGAGCGTGAATCCCGCCACCTCGTAGCATCCCATGTGGGCGCTGAGAATCATAAATCCCGGCTCAGCCTCCGACAGAGCATTGAAATGCTCCAGCCCCTCCACATTGACGCGGAAGCGCTTGCCGGCAAAGAGCGCAAAGCGATCAATCACCACCTGCGCAAACAGGCAGTGGTTGGTGTAGGTGCACCAGGCGGCGCGCAGGCGGCCGTAGCCCTGACGGCGGCGGAAATAGTGGTAGGCGGTGCGACGGCTGGCGTTGGTGATAAGGCATACCGGCACTATAAACAGAGCGGAAAAAGCATAGAGCAACCTCACATCGATGACCCGCAGAGAGCCTACCAGCCACCGATGCATCCAGGCCGTACCGAAGGTAGTGCCCGCCCATGCTTTTCCTTGTTCCGTCAATTCCCTTTGTCTTTGATTGTTCCCCAATGGCAGGCGGCTGTTAAGCCACCTTGCTCTCGATGTAGTCGCAGAATTCCTTGAGGGTTGTTACGCCCTGCATCTCCTCAGGCTTGATTTTGAAGCCGAAATTTTTCTCGACAATCACCACGATGTCGACAAAGTCGAGGCTGTCGATGCCGAGGTCGTCCTTGAGTTTCGCTTCAGGAGCAATCTTTTCTTCTTCAATTTCCAAGTCGTCGATAAGGAAGTCGCGTACTTTCTCTTCAATTTCTTTTCTTTCCATAGGGTTGATTATTGTTCTTTTTTCAGTTTAACTTCGAGGATGGTGTGGCACTGGCCAATGTTGTCGTGCACGGCGGCGAGGGTGAGTCCTGCGCGGTCGAGCAGACCGATGATGTCGTCGGAGTGGTACATCTTGCTGTTGCCGTTGGCCATCACGGTGAAATACACGCTTGTGAGGGTGAGGCACAGCGATGCCGGCTCGTATTTCTGGCGGTTCCAGAACGACTCCATGATGTAGAGCGTGGTGTCGGCGTTCATAGCCTTTGCCGCGCGCTTGAGGATGCTCAGGATTTCCTCCTCCGAGAAGCAGTCGAGGAACTGGCTCATCCAGATGGCGTCCCAGTTGCCATCTGGCAGTTGGTTGGCAGTGTCGAGGATGTTGGTAGGGAAGCCGCTGATGCGCTCTGCGCCCGTCTTGCCCGCTATGTTTTCGCGCATCATGCCGAGTTGGCCGGGGAGGTCGACGATGGTCACGTTGACATCCTTGTCGTAGCCCACGCAGCGGAGCGCAAACAGTCCGGTGTTGCCGCCCACGTCCATCAGTCGCTTGGGGTGCTTGGCGAAGACAATCTCCAATGCCGCGTCAAACGACACGTCGCTGTAGAAGTGGTCGAAGTTCATCCAACTCTCCTTCTCCTGCTCCGTGAGGTGCGAGAGGCCCTCGTAGATGGTAGGCCAGTCGCCGAGCGTCTTCAGTCCGGCGGGGCGTCCCTCCTTGAGCGACTCCTCCAGGTGGAACATGCCGCGGTAGTTGATGTCGTGGTTGAGGTCGATATTGACTCTCGTTGCGGGGTCGTTGAGCATGAACCACCCCATCTTGGAGATAGTGTAGGTGTCAGTGTCTTTGTCGATGAGGACGGTGCCGATGCTCAGCGACGCCTCAAGGAGAATCTTGAGGGCATAGTCGGAGAGCCCGGTGCGTTCTTTCAGTTGCCCGCGCGTCAGGCCGTTGGCGCTGTCGCGGAGCAGGTCGAGGATGCCGAATTTCACCATCAGGCGCGACACCTGGAACGCTACCGGTCCCCATGCAATCAGTTCAGCCATGCGCTGAGCCTCGCGAGCAGAATACTGCTCGCGAGTGTATCGGTCGCATTCAGACTTGAATAATTCCATTTATTTCAGTTTGTTGATCTCTTTGGCAACTTGCTTGTAGCCTTTTGTGATGCTGTCGGTATAGTCGAAGTCTACGCTGCCGCGCACGTCGTCGACGTCAAACTTGAGTACAACGTTGCCAGTTGCGTTGTCGACCACTTCCATAGTGCCGCTGACAGATGTGCAGAACTGTCCCCACATGCCTGTAGCCTTTTGCTTGCGGTCGAGTGCGCCAGCCTTGAAGGTCATGGTGTACTTAGCGTCGCCGCTCTCCTGGAGTTGGAGTTTTGCGTTTTTGTTGAACTCAGCGATGAAGCCCTCGGTGTTTTTCTTCACGCGAGAGTCGTAGTCCTTGCCGCTCCAAGCCTTGAAGTCGCCTTTATCAGCCCATTTAGCGTTTGTATAGTCGATTTTAAACACGGCTGTAGCCTCTTCTTTGAGGATGTCCTTGTTGCCTTCTGTTACTTTAATCTTACTTCCTGCCATTGCAGAGATTGTGGCAAAAATCATGCAGATTGCCAATACTAAAGTCTTTTTCATTTTTAGTAATGTTTTTGGTTATTAAATGGTTTTATTTGAATTTCTTGATTACGAGCGCCGAGTTGGTGCCGCCGAAGCCGAAACTGTTGCTGAGCACGGTGTTGATTTCCGTCTCCACGGTGTGGGCAGCGATGTTGAGTTTCTCGGAATGCTCGTCGGGGTTCTCGAAGTTGAGGTTTGGCGCCACGAAGTTGTTTTGCATCATCAGGGTGCTGTAGACAATCTCCGAGGCTCCCGCCATCCAGCATTCGTGGCCCGTCATGCCTTTCGTTGACGAGATGAGGGCGTGCTTGCCGCCAAACACACGGTTGAGCGCAATGGCTTCATACATGTCGCCCTGCTGGGTGCTTGTGGCGTGGGCGTTGACGTAGTCCACCTCGTCGGGCGCTACGCCGGCGGCGTTGAGCGCGCGGGTCATGGCAATCACGCTGCCGTCGTCCGACGGTTGGCTGATGCCGCCGCCGTTGCTGGAGAAGCCGTAGCCCACCACCTCGGCGAGGATGGTAGCGCCGCGAGCCACTGCGTGGTCGTAGTCCTCAAGCACGAGGGCTGCCGCGCCGCCGCTGGGGATGAGTCCGTCGCGGTCGCGGTCGAACGGGCGGCTGGCTTTCGTAGGCTCGTCCATACGCACGGAGAATGCTCCGAGGGCGTCGAACGACGCCATGGAGTAGTAGTTCGTTTCCTGGGCGCCGCCACAGAGCACCATGTCCTGCAGACCTTGCTTTATCATCATGAATCCCAAACCGATGGAGTGGCTGCCGCTGGCGCATGCTGCGCTCACGGTGAAGTTCACTCCGCGGAGGTGGAAAATTGTGCTCATGTTCATGTTCACGGTGGAGTTCATCGCCTGGAAGATGAAGCCGTAGCCCAGCATGGCCGAGTCGTGCTTCTCATCCATGATTTTCGACGCCTCAATCACCGGCTTTGCCGACGAGTCGTTGCCGAAGAGGCATCCCACCTCGTTCTGGCGCAGATATTCGTCGGTGACGCCCGCCTGTGCGAACGCCTGAGTACTTGCCATGTAGGCGTACTGTGCCTCCTCCGACATTCCCGCGCGGGTGTGGCGGTCGAGCATCTTTTTTGTGATTACCGGCGTTTCCACGATGCCCGTCAAGGCAGAGCGGTAGCCGTAGCCGAGGCGTTCCTCTTGGATGCCAATGCCCGAGGTGCCTGTGTATAGCGAATTTTTTACGCTTTCCAAATCTGTGCCGAGGCAGGACCAGATGCCCATGCCCGTTATCACAACTCTTTTTCCCATTTCTTTCTTTTTTCTTTGTCAGGTTTATGTGTAAAGTCCGCCGTTGATGCTAATCACCTCGCCAGTGATGTAGGCAGCCTCGTCGGAAGCAAGAAACGACACCAGTGCAGCCACCTCTTCAGGCTTGCCGAAGCGTCCGGCAGGCACCATCTTCTTCAGTTCGTCCTGCGGCAGCTCCTTGGTCATATCGGTGTCGATAAATCCCGGAGCCACGGCGTTGACCGTGATTTTGCGCGGAGCCACCTCCTGCGCCAGAGCCTTAGTGGCGCCGATGAGCGCGGCCTTCGCGGCACTGTAGTTCACCTGTCCCGGCAATCCTTTGATGCCCGAGAGCGAAGCCATGTTGATGATGCGTCCGCCGCGTTTGCGGGGCATCATGTGCTTGAGCAGGCGGCGGGTGATGTAGAAGAATCCGTTGAGGTTGGTGTCGAGCACACTGTGCCAATCCTCGTTGGCCATCATAAACATCACATTGTCGCGGCGGATGCCAGCGTTGTTGACCAGCACCGAGAAAAATCCGTCGGGATGGGCGCCTTCCCACTCATCGAGGGCAGCCTCGATGGCAGATGGCGAAGCCACGTCGAAGGGCAGCAGTTCGGCTGCACCGCCGTTGGCTTCTATTTCGTTGGCCACCTCTTGAGCGGCAGCCTTGTTGCTCAGATAGTTAATCACCACGCAGAATCCGTCGTTGGCAAGTCGCAGAGCCACAGCCCGACCGATGCCACGGGAACCACCCGTTACCAATGCGTATTTCATACAAAATCAGTTGGCCAGCGCACTTCGCCGGCGGTTTTTGTTAGTAATAGTGTTGACTGCTGGCCAAAAAGTCGTAAAGGCTGGCATTCAACTCGCAAATTTAATAAGAATTTGTAGAATAATGGCGGTTTTTGTTATAAAAACAAAGCGGGGGGCGGTCGTGATGACCGTCCCCCGCTGGGTTGCTATAGGA
>CAVEIP010000004.1:0-39599 GCA_963615935.1 [Ruminococcus] lactaris
CAGCTTCGCAATATCAGCTATTTCCGTATAGCCAGTTATCTTCGATACATGGAGCAAGACCGACAAAGCCATCTTTACAAGTCGGGCTGTACATTTGAGCAAGCCATCAGCCTTTATCTCTTTGACAAAGAACTCCGTCAACTTATATTCAAAGCGATTCAAGACATCGAGATTTCTCTCAGAACCAAGATGATCCAAGCGTTCTCTATGGAACATGGTGCGTTTTGGTTTATGGACCCATCATTGTTCAAGAATGCAGACTTCTACGAGGGTTGCCTTGAGAATGTAAAGAAAGAGGTGTCTCGCTCAAACGAGGTTTTCATCAAAGAGCATGCCGAAAAATATACTTCCCCAACTCTCCCTCCTGTTTGGAAGACATTGGAGGTCGTATCTTTCGGGACACTTTCCAAGTTATTCTGTCTTTTTAAAGACAATCGGTTAAAGAAGCAAGTTGCAAAAGAGTTTGGACTTCCGCAATACACATATCTTGAAAGTTGGATACGGTGCATCACGGTGCTCCGTAATTGCTGTGCTCATCATGCTCGCATATGGAACCGGCGCTTTGCGTTGAAGCCACAATTGCCAGAGCGTCTACCGCTCCTTTGGATTACGCCGACCCAAAAACCGATCAAGTTGTACCATCAGTTATGTGCCTTGCTATATATGGAACAGACCATTACTCCTTCTACAAATTTGAAAAACTCCATAATCAAACTTTTGGCCGAACACCCGACTATGGATTTGCACGCTATGGGATTTCCTAATGGTTGGGAGAACGAGCCATTATGGAAATAGCGACAAAAAATCGTCACGCCGTAAAGCGCTACAAGTAGCGACAATCCGACCTCTTTAGATTTTTGCCGATGATGCACCGTTTTTGCAGAAATGTGTGTAATTTTGCAGAACTGAAGGAGGATTGGATATGAAAGAAAACGATTTTGAAAAAATTGAGCAGAAGCCGGCATTCCGCCACTCCATCCCGGTGCAGATGCGCTTCAACGATGTCGATGTACTCGGCCACGTCAACAACTCAGTTTATTTCACATATTACGACCTCGGCAAATCCGCTTACTTCACCACCGTGCGCAACGGTCAGATGGACTGGACGCGCCCCGATGTGGTCATCGCCAACGTGAACTGCAACTTCTATGCGCCGATGTTTTTCGGTGAGCCAGTGTCGGTGGTCACGCGCGTGGAGTCGATAGGCGAAAAGAGTTTCAAGATGCACCAACGCATCGTCAACACCGTGACCAAGGAAATCAAGAGCGAATGCGTCACAGTGATGGTGGCATTCGACGCTGAGACGCAGCAGTCGAAGCAACTGCCAGCGGTGTGGGTGAAGGCCATCTGCGACTACGAGGGCAAAAACCTGCTTGAAAACAAAAAAGACTGAACAAAGATATGACAGACATCAAACAATGCATGCGCGACATCCTCGCCCACGAAAGCCGTGCGGTGGCTGAAATCCCCGTTACCGACGGCTACGAGCGCGCTGTCGACATGATTGTGGAGCAAGTGTGGCGCCGACGCGGCAAACTCATCACCTCGGGTATGGGCAAGGCCGGACAGATTGCAATGAACATTGCCACCACATTTGCCTCAACGGGCATCCCTGCCGTGTTTCTCCATCCGAGCGAGGCGCAACATGGCGACCTCGGTGTGATGCAGGAAAACGACATCATGCTCCTGCTTTCCAACTCGGGCAAGACCCGCGAAATCATCGAACTGGTGATGCTTGCCAAACGGCTAAACCCGCAACTGCAAATCATCGTGATTACGGGCAACAACGACAGCGAACTGGCGCAGATAGCCGACGTGTGCCTCTGGACGGGCAACGCCCCTGAGGTGTGTCCGCTCGGCCTAACGCCTACCACCTCGACCACGCTGATGACCGTTATCGGCGACGTGCTCGTGGTGGGCACCATGCGCACCACCGGCTTCACCAAAGAGCAATATGCCCTCCGCCACCACGGAGGATACCTCGGCAAGAAGAGCCGCGGCGAAGAAAAGGAGGCCGACCGATGAACAAGGTGATTGCCGTGGGACAGGCGTGCCTCGACATTCTCCACGAGGAGGGACAGCCGGTAAGGTCGGCTGTGGGCGGACGCATAGCCAACATGGCTGTGGCGCTGAGCCGCACCGGCGTGGAGGTGGAATATGTGAGCGAATGCGCTACCGATGGCGCCGGCGACATGGTTGTGGACTACCTCAACTCCAACGGTGTAGGCACAAAGTCGATCGACCGCTTCACCGAAGGACTCACGCAACTGTCGCTCATCTTCCGCGACAAGAACGGCAACGAGCGCTTCTCGGAATATGTGAAATACCCCGACTCTCGCTTCGATGTGCTTTGGCCTAAGATTGAGAAAAACGACATTGTGGTGTTCGGCTCATTCTTCTCCGTAGAGGAGAGTGTGCGCCAGCAACTCACCGAACTGCTCGCCTATGCGCAGGACCGCAAAGCCATCATCGTCTATCTGCCGGGCTTCAAGCCTGAACTGTGCAGCCGCATCACCCGCGTGATGCCCGCCATAGCAGAAAACCTCGAGGTGGCAGACGTGGTGATTGCCCGCGAAAGCGACATGGTGAAGATTTTCGACAAGGCCGACCCGCAGGCGTGCTACAAAGAGCACATACAGTTCTACAGCGACAACTTCCTGTTCACCGACAAGGACCTCAACGCAACAATGTTCACACGCGAGGGCGTGCTGAAAAAAGAATATACAAAAACGATAACGGCAGCCGAAAGGCTGCAATGCGATGCCTCGCAGATTGCCTCATTCGTGAAGGGAATGCTCGACCACAACCTCACGCACGAGGAAATCAACGATGTGCCCCTCTCCATTTGGAAGGAAATTTTACAACACCTCTAACCCCCTAACAATATGTCAGTAGAGATAAGAGTAATACCAAAAGACAAAAAATCACTTAAAAAGTTCGTGCAGTTTGGCACCGACTTCTACAAAGGCAACAATTATTTCGTGCCGCCGTTGCTGATGGACGACGTAAACACGCTGTCGCCCGACAAGAACCCGGCGTTCGACTTCTGCGATGCCGAGTATTTCATGGCTTACCGCGATGGCAAACCAGTGGGACGCATCGTGGCAATCATCCACAAACTCTCCAACGAGCAACGCGGCAAGAAGGAGATGCGCTTCGGCTTCGTCGAATTTATCGACGACGAGGAGGTGAGCCGCGCACTCTTCGACGCTGCCATCAATTGGGGCAAGGAGCGCGGCATGACATCAATCATCGGCCCGCTCGGATTTTCCGACATGGACTATGAGGGTATGCTCGTGGAGGGCTTCGAAGAGGTGTCGACAATGGCTACCATCTACAACTACCCCTACTACCCCAAGCACCTGGAGCGCATGGGCTTCGAGAAGCGTGCCGACTGGGTGGAGTTTTCGATGACGGTGCCCGACGCCATCCCGGAGAAGCACCAACGCATCGCGGAGATTGTAAAGAAGAAATACGGCCTGCAGATTGTGAAATACAAGAGTGCGAAGAAGGCTGTCGAGGAAATTGGCCGTCCGCTCTTCGAACTGGTCAACGAGGCATACGCCGACCTCTTTGAGTTCACCCAACTCACCGACCGCCAGATTGACCACTACGTGAATTACTACATCCGTATGCTCCGCCTCGACCTGCTCACGGTGATCAAGGACGCCGAAGGCAACCTCATCGGCATCGGCGTGGCTCTGCCGTCGCTCTCGCGCGCGCTGCAGAAGGCCCACGGACGGATGTTCCCCTTCGGCTGGTGGCACTTGATGCGCGCCATGTATTTCAACATCACCGACACTGTCGATCTGCTTTTGGTGGCAATCAAGCCTGAATACCAGAGCAAGGGCGTAAACGCACTGCTCTTCACCGACTTGATCCCGTATTTCCAAAAGTTTAAGTTCAAGTATGCCGAAAGCAACCCCGAACTCGAACTCAACACCAAGGTGCAGTCGCAATGGCAATACTTCGAAACGCGCCAGCACAAGCGCCGTCGTGCATTCGGAAAGGAAATCTAAAAATAAATACTACAACATAAAAACTTACCAATATGTCAACAGAAAAAAGAGTCAACGACGGACACAAAGCAAACCTGCCTAAACTCGAAGATTTCAAAGTGGGCATCGTTGTTGCCGAATGGAACAGCGACATCACCGAGGCGCTCCTCAATGGCGCACTCGACGTATTCCACGCAGAAGGCTACACCGACGACAACATCATCGTTGAGCACGTGCCTGGCACTGTAGAACTCACCTACGGCGCTGCTTGCATGATTGACTGTCGCCCAGTGGATGCGGTCATCGTTTTCGGCTGCGTAATCCGCGGCGGCACACCGCATTTCGACTATGTGTGCGACAGCGTGACTCACGGCGTTGCCGAACTCAACGCCCGTGCCGAAGTGCCTGTCGTGTTTGGCGTGCTCACCACCGACAACGAGCAGCAAGCCATCGACCGTGCCGGCGGAGCGCTCGGCAACAAGGGCTCGGAAGCAGCCGAAGTGGCAATCAAGATGGCCGACTTCACCCGCCGCATGCTCCAGCGCGAAGACGAATAGTAGTTCGCATCAAGACGATACAAAAAAAACCGCCAACCCATTGGGCTGGCGGTTTTTTGTATCGTCTTTCGGCAACGAATTACTTCGTGTTGACGCGACGCTCTTTGATACGAGCCTTCTTACCAGTGAGGTTGCGGAGGTAGTACAATTTAGCGCGGCGAACTTTACCGAACTTGTTGACTGTGATGCTGTCGATAAACGGCGATTCAATAGGGAAGATACGCTCTACACCGATATTGTCGCTGATCTTGCGCACTGTGAAACGTTTCTTTGAGCCTTCGCCAGAAATGCGGATTACTACGCCGCGGTACTGCTGGATACGCTCTTTGTTACCTTCTTTAATGCGGTAAGCCACTGTAATAGTGTCGCCCGGTCCGAACTCCGGATGCTGTTTGCCGGTTGCAAATGCTTCTTCGGCAACTTTAATCAAATCCATTTTATTGAGAATTAATTAGTTAATAATTGTCGCAATATTCACAAGCCACTTGTCTTGCCAGAGATTACGAAAAGCGGTGCAAAGTTACGCCATTTTTTCGTAACTCACAACACTACTGACAAATAAAAATTTCATTCTCTATTATCGTCCAGTGATTTTTTTGAAGAACTTGCGGATTTTTTCCTTCACCGTTGGGTGCCAACTGTGGGCGCAGTAGTGGATGGCATAACTGCGCGGGGTCACTTCGTGCTTGTTGCCGGCGAAGGTTTCCGACGGATAGATGTGGATGCGCCTAGGCAACTGCTGGTCGATGTCCTTGTAGATGAAGCCGCGCTTCTCTGCCACGCGGGCATAGATGTAGGGCGAGAGCACATCGGTCATCAGCGTGCCGTCGGCTTTGCGGAAATGCTTGTCGGCATACCAGTCGAGCACTTCCTTGACAAACGGGCATCCCGCCTCGGCGCCCATCACTGCCGCCTGAATCTGTATGCCTTCGATAAAGGCATCGTCTGTGCGGTGGCCGTCAGCATCGAGGTGCGCCATCGTGCCGGCGCGCTCCACCTGTGTGGGGTGATACTCCATGCTTGAGAAAAACGAGTTGTCGAGGAAGCAGTCAAACTTCTTCAGCAGCATCACGTCGGAGTCGAGATAGATGCCGCCCTCGGTGTAGAGAGCATACATGCGGATATAGTCGGCTGCAAAGGCCCATTTGCGGGCATCGAAGGCTTCGCGCACATAGGGCACGGCGTCGATGTCGAAGTTCTTCGTGCTCCAACGCTTTATCTCGTAATCGGGATGAGTCTTGTGCCACGAGTCGATGCACCGTTGAATCTTGGCAGGAAACGGCTGGTCGCTAAGCCAGCAATAGTGTATCACTTTTGGTATCATTCTTCTGATAATTTTTTTAAATGCTCAATGTATTTAAGATACCCGTCGACCACTTCGTGGAAGGCATTGGTCAATTCTTCCACACTCTCGCCTTCAAAATTCACAAGACCGTCAATACCTTCAATCTTGCCGAAGAAAACGCCGTCCGCTTCGCTGAAAGCCACGGAGCCAATAAAATCTTTGTACTTAAGAGTGTTCATAACGGAATAGCAAATATAACCAAATTTCAGATGCTCTGCAAATTTAATGGTGCTCTTGCCTGTGTTGTGACATCAAAGCTCTGCAAATATAGCGCTTTTTATTTCGCAAGGGGGAGGTCGATGCGGAAGGTGGTGCCTACGCCGAGTTCGGATGACTTGACAAAGATTTTGCCGTCGTGGTACTCCTCGATGATGCGTTTGGCGAGCGTCAGTCCGAGTCCCCAGCCGCGCTTCTTGGTGGTAAATCCAGGGCTGAACACTGTCTTGAAGTTCTTGCGCGCTATGCCTTTGCCAGTGTCGGTCACTTCAATGTAGGCACTGTTCTTGTCGTAGCCCACCACCACATTGAGCGCACCTTTGCCCTGCATGGCGTCGACGGCATTCTTGCAGAGGTTTTCCATCACCCACTCAAACAGCGGGCGGCACATCATCACGTTGCAGTCGTTGTCGGGCAGGTCGATGCTGAGGCTCACGCTGGTGGAGATGCGCGCCCTCATGTAGTCAAGCCCCTGCCCCACGGCGGCACAGAGCGACGTGAGTTTCATCTCCGGCTTAGAGCCTATTTTTGAGAAGCGGTCGGCAATCATCGACAGGCGGTTCACGTCCTTGTCCATGTCGGCAACAATCTCCTTGTCCACACCCGTGGCTTCGAGCATCTGCACCCACGCCATCAGCGAGGATATGGGGGTGCCCAGTTGGTGAGCGGTTTCCTTCGACAGTCCCACCCACACCTTGTTCTGCTCAGCCTTCTTGGTCGACATCACGGCAAAGTAGACGATAATCACGAAGAGAATCATCACACCGAGTTGGATGCGCGGAAAGTAGGACATCGAGGTGAGGAGCGTAGAGTCCTCATAGTAGATGTGTTGCGTGGTGCGGTCGTCAATGCGGATGGGTATGTGGTTGCGGGTGGTTTTCAGTCCTTTGAGTTTCTCGGCGAGGAAAGCGCGGTTGGCGTCGCTCAGGTTGTCGGGCATGAGCGAGTCGACGGGTTCCGGCAGGTCGTTAAAGTTGCGCGACATCAGGATGTTGTCCTTGTCGTCGACGAGCAGCACCGGGATATTGTCGTTGTTCTTGATAATGCTGAGATAGAAGTCGATGTCCGACGACTGCGCCGAGGTCAGCGCCTTGGTGGCGTTCGCCCATATTTCCATGCGCTCGCGCTCCTGCACGGCGAGGTCGTCAACTAGATTGTTGGACGTGTTGAGAAAGAAAGCCACAAGCACCAGCGAAACCGCGAGAAACACGGTTTTCCAAATGCGTCGTTTGTCGTAGAGATTAGCCATAGCCTTTATCGTTTAAGTCGCGCCACGTCGGCGGCAATCCATCGTGCCACACAGTCCTCGTCGTTGCTCAGCGTCACCTCGTCTGCCACATGGCGCACCTCTTCGGCAGCATTTGCCGGAGCGACAAACACATTTGCCACCTGCCGCATCGACAGGTCGTTGGGGCTGTCGCCAAACACCACCACACGGTTGGCGCCAGTCTGCTCCACGAGGCGCTCCACGGCGCGTGCCTTCGACACACCTTCGCCCATCACCTCGAGAAATCCGATTTTTGGGTTGAAGATGTCGCGGTAGTAGGTCATCGAGCATTTTAGATGCTTGCTTGCCTCCTTGTAGACCAGGCCCATGTGGTCGTAGTCGGCAGCGGCGAAGATGAGCATGGTGTGCTCCTTCTTCTGCTGCGGTATGTCGTTGTGGAAGATGAATTTCTTGAACGGGGAGTTGCGCCGCTGCTCCACAAAGCGCTGTTCGTAGTCGTTCATCAGAGGCAGATGGTACGACTCGATGATGCGGCCGTTGAAGGTGTAGAAAAACGGGCGTACTTCATATTTGCGGCACAGTTGCGACAAATATTCCACCTCCTCAGCGCGTAGATAGCACTGGTTAACCAAGCCGTTCTGCCACATCGCCGCACCCGTCATCACCACCAGCGGCAGGCGGTAGTCGATGCCCTCCATCAGTTGCACCACCGTGGCAGGCGTGCGCGCCGTGGCGATGGAAAAGTTGATGCCGTCGTCGTTGATGAGGCGGTTGAGCATGTCGCGGCTCTCCTGCGAAATCAGCGAGTGACTATTGAGGAGAGTGCCGTCGAGGTCGGAGACGTATAGCGTTTTTTCGGTCATCGGAGTCTATTCTTTTTTAACGATAAGCGCGCTCAGTTCGTAGAGCAGGTAGAGCGGCAGGAACACGATGGTGAGGGTGAACGGGTCGCCCGTTGGCGTGATCACCGCGGCAAGCACAAGCAGCACCACAATGGCGTGGCGACGGTACTTGGTGAGGAAGCGGCGCTTCAGGATGCCTATTGCCGACAGCAGCCATGCCACCAGCGGCAACTCAAACACGAGTCCCATGATGAGGTTGAGCATCAAGAAGTTGTCCATATAGGAGTCGAGCGACAACTGGTTGTGGATGGTGGTGCTCAACTCGTAGGTGAAGAGGAAGCGGAGTGTGATAGGAAACACGATGAAATAGCCCACAGCCACGCCCAGATAGAACATAATCGAGCCGAGCGAAAAGGCTATCCGTGCGCCGCGCACCTCGCGCTCGTAGAGGGCTGGCCGCACAAACGTCCACAGGAAATAGAGCATCAGCGGCACGGCAAACACCAGCGCCAGCCAGAACGACAGACTGATGTGGAGAAAGAACTGCGCCGTGAGACTGAGGTTGACAATCTCCACGTGGAAATCGGTGGTGGAAAACTGCTCAAGCCCAGGGATGCTCCGAGTGATGCCCGCAAAGAGGCGATAGAGAAAGAAGTCGCCGTTGCAGGGCGCAAGGATAACGTTGTCGAAGAGCCACGGCATGAAATAGAAGAAGCCCGCCATGAAAATGGCGAGCACCACAGCCATCTTGAACAACACGCTACGCAGGTCGTCGAGATGGGCCCAGAAACTCTTGTCGGTGTCCGACATTGTCAGTGCTTCGGTTTCGTTTATTTGTCAGAATTCTTGTTGTCCTCGATAGGCTTGTCGATTTCATCCTTCACGTCGTTGACGCCTTTCTTGAATTCGCGCACGCCCTTGCCGATGCCGCGCATCAGTTCAGGAATTTTGCGACCGCCGAAAAGCAGGAGTACTACGATGGCGATGATGATGATTTCGCCTGTGCCGAGGTTGAAAAGAAGCAGAATGTTGCTCATAATTTCAGTTTTATTCGTTAGATATCGTTGGCATCAGCCAACTTGGTTAATACAAAGTTAATGCAATGGCGGCAGAAAACGAACCTTTTTGCCCGTTTTTTCAGCATCGGCAATTGCGCATCGCGCTTGGCGAGGTGCCTGCCACGATGCGGAAAAACTCCTCGAAGCATTTCTCCGACGGAAATCCCAGCGAGCGGGCTATGTCGGCGACGGGGCGGTCGGTGGTGGTGAGCAGTGTTTTCGCCATGTGGAGTTGCCTGAGTTGGGCAAACTCGCGGAAAGTTTTACCTGTGACAAAGCGGATTACGCTCTGCAGATAGGCAGCCGACACTCCCATCTGGTCGGCGCACTCGCCCACGGGCGGAATGTCGCAGCCGTGGCTGGCGCTATAGTAGCGGTCCACAATCTTCACAGCCTTGTCAACGTGCATCTTGCAATAGTCCTCGCGGAGAATCATCTGCCGCTGATGGAAGCGGCGGCAGTTGGTGAGTAGGAGGTTGACTTTCTCGGCGAGCAGCGCTCCCGTAAACTCGTCAATCCCGTGCGCCGTTTCCTCGGCGATAGAGTCGAGCTGGCGGCTCACCACGGCCATCTCCTTGCGGGAGATGTGGAGCGACTCCGAGGGGTAGAGGTAGCCGAAAAACGGGTAGTCGGCAAAATGCAGCCGCAGCGACGGCTCTTGTACCAAACTTCGGTGGAACGACAGCACACGGGCGTCCTGGCTCACGGGCAATGGCTCCGACGGCGCGAAAAACGACAGTACGGCGTCGGCATAGTCGCAGCAGAAGCATCCCATGATGCTCTTGCGCCCTTCGAGGGCGACGGCATAGTGGGAGGCGCGAGCGGGCGCATTGGCAACGTCGGTGACTGCTGCCAAGTGGAGTGTCGGTGCTGATGTCATATCGTTCTAAGCCTGACTGGTGCGGTATTCTTTTGGGGTCTGGCCCACGTTTTTCTTGAAAATGCGATTGAAATGCTGCGAATACTGATAGCCTAGTTCGTAGGAAATCTCATTGATGGTCTTGTCAGTGCCGAGGATGAGTTCCTTGGCGAGACTGATGATTTTGTCTTGGATATATTCCTGCGCGGTCTTGCCGGTTTCTTTCTTCACAAGGTCGCCGAAATAGTTTGGCGACAGGCATATCTTGTCGGCAAAGTACTTCACCGATGGGAGGCCCTCGGTTTGCGGACGCTGACTTGCGAAATACTCGTTTAAGAGGGCTTCGAAGCGCACCAGCACACTCGAGTTCACCTCCTTGCGGGTCTCGAACTGGCGCGAATAGAAGCGCATGCAGTAGTCGAGCAACAACTCGATGTTGCGCGAAATCAGTCGCTTGCTAAACTTGTCGATAGGTCGCTCAATCTCCGCCTGAATTTGGTCGAGCACACTGGTGAACAGCGCCTTCTCCTCGTCGGAAAGATGGAGCGCCTCGGTCGACGAATAGTCGAAAAACGAGTAGTTCTTGATGGCTTGGCCGAGCGACGTGCCACGGATGAGGTCGGGATGAAAAAGGATGCCGCGCGCACGGGGACGCACATTGGGGTCGAGCGACACCTCCACCACTTGCCCCGGGGCGAAACTCGTGATGGTACCTTCCTGATAGTCGTAGGTCTGCCGGCCGTAGCGGATGTCGCCGCAGCGGGTCTGCTTCAGGTAGAGCGCATAGATGCCGTAGTTCATGGTGAAGTGCGGCAACTGCGGGCATGTGCTGTTGGCGGTGTCGACCACAGCCACCAGCGGGTGTTGGGTCTCAAATCCAAACAGTTGGTTGTAGGCGTCGACAGTGTCGATTTGAATGATGTCCTTGTTCATAGCCTTGAGAATAATTGTTTGTGTAAAGATAGTGACAATTCCCGTAACCGCATCTGCGCCAGCGCAACAATCCGTAAAAAGGTTACCACATTCCGTTGAAATGGTTGAAGCGGCGGCGCTAGTCGCTTTTTTGTAGCCGCGCGGATGGATTATTCGCCACATTTGGCTAAATTTGCGTTATGATTCTGTCACGACTGTCGATATTCAACTACAAGAACATTGCCGAGGCTACGCTCGACTTCTCGCCCAAGGTGAACTGTCTGCTGGGCAACAACGGTATGGGCAAGACCAATGTGCTCGACGCCATCTTCTACCTCAGTTTCTGCCAGAGCAGCCTGGCGCGCACCGATGCCAACACTGTGCGCTACGGCGAGGAGTTTATGCTCTTGCAAGGCACCTACGAGCGTAGCGGCAAGACGGAGCAAATTGCCTGCGCCATCCAGCGGGGCAAAAAGAAGTCGGTGAAGCGCAACGGCAAGGAATACCGCCGGCAGAGTGAGCACATCGGACTGTTGCCGCTGGTGATGGTCACTCCGAGCGACTGGAACTTAATTGTGGGTGGCAGCGAGGAGCGCCGTCGGCTCATCGACCGTATCATCTCGCAGGGCAACCACGACTATCTGGACCGCCTCATCGGCTACAACCGCGCCCTGGAGCAGCGCAACGCCATGCTCAAGCAGGGCATCGCCGACCCGCTGCTGCTCGAAACGGTCGACGCCTATCTGTGCAATGCAGCGGCGGCCATCCACGATGCCCGCAAGCAATGGATTGAGCAGTTCACGCCAATCTTTATGCGCTACTATAATATCATCTCCGACAGTCACGAGCAGGTGCGTCTCGACTACCGAAGCGCTCTCAACTCAATGACAATGGCTGAGGTGCTCCGCGCCAACATCGAGCGCGACCGTGTGCTCGGCCACACCTCGCAGGGCGTGCACCGCGACGACATCGAGTTGATGCTTGGCGATGAGTTGATGCGCCGCACGGGGTCGCAGGGTCAGTGCAAAACCTACACCATAGCCCTACGCCTTGCGCAGTTCGACTTTCTAAAATCTATGTGCGGGCAGACTCCGCTACTTCTGCTCGACGACATCTTCGACAAACTCGACGCAAACCGTGTGGGCAACATCATGCGCATCGTCTCCGAGCCGGCATTCGGACAAATCTTCGTGTCGGACACCAACCGCCAGCACCTCGACGAGACTATCGACGCTGTGGGTAGCGACTATCGCATTTTTAGTGTGGACAACGGCAACTGCCGTCAGGTGGGAGGAAGTACGCTATGAAACGCCGTGAACCTGTGCTGCTCAGCGAAGTGATGAAGCAGTTTCTCAACCCCGCCGACCTCGACGACAATGCCAACCGCCAGCGGCTGATGTCGTACTGGCGCACTGTGGTGGGCGACTGTATCGCCCGGCAAACCTCGCGTATGTGGATAAAGGATCGCATTCTTCATGTAGTGGTCAACTCGGCACCGCTCCGCAACGAACTGATGTTTGTGCGCAGCAGTCTCGTGGCGCGCCTCAACGATGCCACCGGCATCTCCGTAATCGACGATATTTCATTCCATTAGGAGTAGGTACAAAAAAAATTGATTGTCTCACGACAACCAATCTTGTTAACCTTAAATCTAATACCATGAAAAACACATTGCAAATGTACGCACAGTTGACGAACTGACGTAATTTTACCAAGAAAAAATGCTTCATTATGGTGTTATTTAACCAGTGCGTGCTTTTTTGTTGCCCAACCAACCATTTTCTTTGTAAAAATTGTTGTTTGTCACATATATTTTATATATTTGCCTTGTTAACTCAAAGCCAAGAAAAGGACTTACAAACCAAAAAGGACTTAACTAATTACAAACATAACAAACTTAAAATTGAGAAGCATGAAAAATTTTAGACTATTTGTTGGCTGTTGCTTGACAGCCATGGTTGCATCGACTACGGTACAGGCTCAGACCTTGACTCAGGACTGGGCAGTGAAAGATGGTCTTCCCGCAGCAGGAAATGCCCGTTGGGGCGTTGGCTACAAAGGCAAAATCTACACCCACGACAAAAGTGTAAGCAAAATCATTTCAATTGATTCGGAAGGCGCAACCGAATTGGCGGTTACATCGTGCAACGGTGCGGCAATCACTGTCGACGAAGCCGGAAACTTCATCGTGAACAGCGGATTCCCTGGTGTCGCATCGTGCAAGACTTTCAAGATTTTGCCCGCCGGTGCATCCGAGATGCAGGATCTCAGCATCACCCTTCCCGAAGGCGTGAATGCTGGCCGTATGGACTTCATTGGCCGTACAGTAGGCAATGTGATGTCGGCCGACGGTGGTGCTTTCTACATCACACCAAGCGGCTCTACGAAAGTGGTAAAGATTTTTGTGGCAAACGGAGCGCAGGACACCGACAAAACGAAGACTTTTGACTCCAAGAACGCATGCGGTAGTGATGGAATTGTGCAACCTATGGGAACTGCCGATTCCGAAGATTTCATCTCTCGTCCTGCACGATCACAAAAAGGATTTTCAAGACTTATTGATGGTGCAGATGCCATGTTCACCACCGTGGGCACTCCAAACAGTACCGCGGGTGGAGATGGCATCACACTCAATGGCACACTCTACACCATTGAGCCATGCGGAAAAGACTATTATGACGGATTCCAGATTGTGGACCGCACCGCCAATAACGTAGTTGCAACCCACGATGCTGAAACCGCAGACGGGGATCCTAAGGCAAGACCTAACCAAAACGCAATCTCTGTAGAGAAGGTTGATGAGTACACTGCCGTAATCTATCAGTATGTGCCTGGGGCTATGGCTGCGAAGTACACCTTCTCACTACCGAAGCCAACAATGTATATCATCGGTCAGAGCAAAGGCTCGGCGTGGAATCCAACCGACGGCATCGCGATGACGTGGAAGTCGGAGAACGTGTGGACGGCTACCATCACAACAACATCTGCCACCCAAAACCTCGGTTTCTGCACAGTGCTCGCTGAGAACAACGACGATGGCGGATGGAGTTATGTCAACGCTAACCGTTATGGCCTCTCGACCAACGACCAGGTGGGTTCGCTTGCTGAAAACTTGACTATCAGCAAGAACACCAACGCGGTGAAATTGGGCATCGGCACATTCTTTATCCGCATCAACCTGAACGACAACACCCTCTATATCGCTCCTACTAAAATCTACGTGATTGGCAACACCAACAACGAGGACGGTCACGACTGGAGCCAGACCGACGACAGTTATATGGCAGAGAGCGACCCAGAAACTCCTGGAGTGTTCCGCATCAACCCTATCGACATGAAGGTTGCTAACAAGGCTGTAGGCGATGAGGGAGCGGACGACTTGTCGTACTTCGCTCTCGTTACTTGTCTCGACTCAAAATGGGACAACGTCAACGGTAACCGCTGGTGCCCAAATAACAAAAGCGGCGAAATGACCGACGGAGTGGAGTATACCGACTTCGGTAGAAACAGCGGCGGTGCGTTCTGCATCAAGAACGGCGCTTACGACCTCGTGATCGACCTCAACGCAAAAACCATCAAGGCTACCTACCTCACTGCAACAAGCGTTGAGAAGGTGACTGGCAAAACAACACGCGTGGTTGCCGGCAACGGCACAATCAGCATCCTTGGCGATGCAACAAGCGTGTCGGTCTACAACGTAGCCGGTCAGGCTGTGGCTGTCAACACTCCGGAGCGCACGCTCAACGTGGCTCGCGGCATGTATGTTGTCATGGTCGACGGCAAAGCAGAAAAAGTGATTGTAAGATAATAGCAGTTAAATATTAAATCGCCGAGGAGGACCGACCGTGAGGCCAGTCCTCCTCTTTTTTGCAAAAACCATCAGTTTGGCAGCCAAAACACTTGATTTGGTTGCCAAAGAGAAATAAAAAGCATATCTTTGCGCCATAACGTATAAGATTTATTGTTATGGTAGTAGTTAGCACAAGAGACTTTCGTGTCAATCAGACCAAATATCTGAATATGGCAAAATCGGGAGAGCACGTCGTTCTGAAATCACGTGCCGGCACTTTCCGCATCTCACCAGAGGACAACACCCAGCGCGACTTAATACTTGAACTTAAGAACGCATTGACGGAAGTAAAGGAAGCCATCGAGGGCAAACGCATCCTTCTGTCTGCCGAAAGCCTTGCCGATGAGTTGTAACATTAACATATCGGTCACCGACGACTTTGCAAGAGAGGCAAAACGCCTCGCCAAGAAATATCCGAGTTTCAAACAGGACTACTTGGCATTTTTGGAAAGCATCAAGCAGAATCCGCTGCAGGGCGACGAGATAACCAAGGACATCCGCAAAATACGGATGGCTATCAAGTCGAAAGGCAAAGGCAAGTCGGGCGGCGCACGCGTAATCACCCTCAATATCCTTACGCAAGAACTTGACGGCAAGGTCATATTCCTTCTAATCTATGACAAGGAAGATGCCTCAACCGTCAAGGTCGATGTTGTTAAGCGACTGGTTCGCGACTTAGGATTTGAATAGAGCGAAAGTTATTTCAGAAGGTCAACCACGTCGGCGGCAATCTGGTCGGCGGTGAGGCGGTTGCGCAGGAACTCCTCCTTGATGTTGTAGTGGTCGATAAACTCCTTGCGCACGCCGTAGTTCTTCACGCGCATAGCCGACGGCCCGTAGTAGCGCGCCACTTTCTCGCCGTAGCCGCCGTCGAGCACTCCGTCCTCCATCGTGACCACAAGCGAGTGGTCTGCACGGATCTCCTCAAGCCATTCCTCGTCGAGACCTGTGAGGAAGCGTGGATTGACCACCGTAGCGTCGATGCCCGAATCCTTGAGTTTCTCCGCCGTAGCCTCGGCAAGGGCGAAGAAGTTGCCCACACCGATAAGCGCCACCTGGCTGCCGCGGTGAGCCACCTCAAAGCGGTTCATCACCTGCTCATAGTCGGTTGGCACGTCGATGCCGCGCGCCTTCACGCTCGCCGCCGGCACACGGATTGCCACAGGGTGGGCGTTTTGGTTGACGCTCCAGTTGAGCATGGCGAGATACTCCTCGCGGCACGTTGGCGCAAGGTAGACCATATTGGGGATGTTGGAAATCAAAGGTATGTCGAAAAGACAGAGGTGGGTCACATCGTTCATCGCGCCGAGGCTGCCCCAGAACACGAGTATCGTGGCGGCATTATTATTGATACAGAGGTCCTGCGACATCTGGTCGTAGGCGCGCTGGATGAATGTGCTGTAAACGCCAAACACTGGCTTCGCGCCACCTTTGGCGAGTGCCGACGCCATTGCCACAGCTTGCTCCTCAGCGATACCCATGTCGAGGAACTGGCGGCCGGCGCGGTCGCGACGCTCCTTAGTGAAGCCAAACACGGTAGGTGTGCCGGCAGTGATGCCCACCACCGTAGGGTCAGCCTTCATCATCGACAACAAATGCTCGGCAGTGAGCGAGCCGTAGTCCTCAGCGCCCGACGGCTGCTTCTTCAGTTCACCCGTAGGTATGTCGAACGGCATGCTCCAGTGGAAGCGTTCCTTCTGCTCCTCGGCAAAGCGGTAGCCCTTGCCCTTGAGGGTGTTGATGTGGAGCACCACAGGGTGGGTAGAGTCCTTGACGCGGCGGAATGCCTCGATGAGTGCCGCCACATTGTTGCCCTCAGCCACATAAACGTAATCAAAGCCCATGGCTTTAAAAAAGTTGCACGGAGCCTCGCCGTTAGTATCACGAAGGAGTTGCAGATTGTGGTAAAGGCCACCGTGGTTTTCGGCAATCGACATCTGGTTATCGTTGACCACAACAATCATGTTGGAGTCCAATTCGGCAGCAACGTCGAGACCCTCAAACGCCTCACCGCCACTCAGCGACCCGTCGCCAATCACGGCTACCACATTGAAATGCCCGCCGCGCAGGTCGCGCGCCTTCGCCAGTCCCGAGGCCAAACTCACCGAAGTTGATGTATGGCCAATCACAAAATGGTCGTGCTCGCTCTCCGACGGCTCGGAGTAGCCCGTCACGTCGTCGTAGTGCGACACCTCGGTAAATGCCTCTCGGCGCCCGGTGAGCATCTTGTGCGCATAACTCTGATGCGACACGTCGAAAACGAACTTGTCCTTTGGCGAGTCCATCACATAGTGCATTGCAACAGTAGCCTCGACCATGCCCAAGTTAGGGCCCACGTGGCCGCCGTGGTCACTGAGTTTGGAAAGGAGCGCCTGGCGCACCTCATCGCAGAGCGCAGGCAGTTGGTCCACAGCCAATTTCTTTACATCGGCTGGCGAATTGATTGATTCAAGATACATAGTATAGTGGGTTTTAGAATTTTCATCACTACAAAATTACAATCTCCCCGGCAATCTTTTGGTAAACATTTTACTGCAATCTCTACCAAGATTACACCTAAAAAATTGCACACTTAGGGGAAATGTGTGCCGCACACTTGCGCCGTAAGTGTGTAATTTGCAGATTATTAAGTATAAATTCCGTTAAAATGGCACACGCGTGGCGGTTTAAATTATATCTTTGTCGTGCATTACAACCAATAAACGAATTTCTGATATGGGACATATAGAAGAAGTGGCCACCCGGCTCAAAGGTCTGCGCGAAGCGCTGGGGCTGTCGGTGGAAGAGATATGTGCAGCATGCGGCATCGATGAGAAGAGATACGCCGACTATGAGTCGGGCGCTGTCGACATCCCGCTGAGCACGGCAAAGTGCATCGCGGAAGCCTACGGAGTGGAAATCATGGCGCTGCTCTTCGGCGACGAGCCGAAGATGCGCAGTTACTTCATCACGCGCAAAGGTTTCGGCGAGTCGGTGGAGCGCCGCAATTGGTACAAATACCAGTCGCTGGCGGCAGGATTTGCCAACCGCAAGATGGAGCCGTTCTTGGTAACGGTGCAGCCAAACGCCGACACCGAGGTACATCTCAGCAGCCACGACGGACAGGAGATGAACTATGTGGAGCAGGGGGCGATGGAACTGCACATCGACGGCAAGGTGCTCACGCTCAACGAGGGCGACACCATCATGTTTGACGCCCGCCGTCCCCACGGCATGCGTGCCGTAGGCGACAAGGAACTGAAATTCATCACCATCATCGTATAATTCACCAATCAATCTACAATCATCACTCGATATAAGATTATGTTAGAGAAATTTCTTGATAAAACGAAGTTCGACTCCTATGAGGATTTCATGCAGAACTTCAAGGTAAATGTGCCCGACAATTTCAACTTCGGCTACGACGTGGTCGATGAGTGGGCGCGCACCAACCCCGACAAGCCAGCCTTGCTCTGGACCAATGAGGCAGGCGAAAAGATTCAGTTCACCTTTGCCGACATCAAGCGCGAGAGCGACAAGGCGGCATCGTTCTTCACCTCGCTCGGCATCGGCCGCGGCGACATGGTGATGCTGATACTCAAGCGCCGCTACCAGTTCTGGTTTTCAATCATAGCGCTCCACAAAATCGGAGCGACAACCATCCCTGCCACCCACCTGCTGACAGCCAAGGACATCGTGTACCGCTGCCAGTCGGCCGACATCAAGGCCATCGTTGCCGTGGGCGACGACCTCGTGCTTAAGCACGTCGACGATGCGCTGCCACAATGCCCGTCGCTGAAGGTGCGCATCTCCACCGGACCATCAGTGCCGGAGGGATGGCTCGACTTCAACAAAGGCTGCGAAGAGGCAGCGCCGTTTGTGCGCCCTGCGGAAGCCAACACCAACGACGACATCTCGCTGATGTACTTCACCTCAGGCACCACCGGCGAGCCTAAGATGGTGGCGCACGACTTCACCTACCCTCTCGGCCACATCATCACTGGCTCCTACTGGCACAATCTCCACGAGGACAGCCTGCATCTCACCCTCGCCGACACAGGCTGGGGCAAGGCTGTGTGGGGCAAACTCTACGGACAGTGGATTGCCGGCGCCAACGTGTTTGTCTACGACTTCGAGAAGTTCAAACCCGTCGACGTGCTCCACATGATCCACAACTACCACATCACCTCATTTTGCGCGCCTCCAACGGTGTTCCGCTTCCTCATCCGCGAAGACCTCAGCAAGTTCGACATCTCGTCGCTCAAATACTGCACCATCGCTGGCGAAGCCCTCAACCCGAGCGTCTACGACGAATGGCGCCGCCTCACTGGCATCAAACTGATGGAAGGCTTCGGACAAACAGAAACCACCCTCACCATAGCCACTTACCCATGGGTTGAGCCAAAGCCAGGCTCAATGGGCAAGAAAGGCCCGGTCTACGACATCGACCTGCTCACCTCCGACGGCCGCTGGGCTGAGGACGGCGAACAAGGCGAAATCGTGGTGCGCACCGGCGACAAGGCCCCTCTTGGACTGTTCAAGGAATACTACCGCGACGCCGCCCTCACCAAGGAGGCATGGCACGACGGCATCTACCACACCGGCGACGTGGCATGGCGCGACGAAGACGGCTATTTCTGGTTTATCGGCCGCAAGGACGATGTGATTAAGTCGTCGGGCTACCGTATCGGCCCGTTTGAGGTAGAGAGCGCCTTGATGACCCACCCTGCCGTGGTGGAATGCGCCATCACAGGCGTTCCCGACGAAATCCGCGGACAAGTGGTAAAAGCCACCATCGTACTGTCGAAAGAGTACAAGGACCGCGCTGGCGAGGACCTGATAAAGGAGATTCAAGACCACGTGAAGCGCACCACCGCACCATATAAATATCCGCGCGTAGTGGAATTTGTCGATGAGTTGCCAAAGACCATCAGCGGCAAAATCCGCCGTGTGGAAATACGCGATAAGAAATAAGCAAATACATATATTCTTTTGGTTAATTGATGGCGGGGCTCGACGCGATGTCGAAGTCCCGCTTTTGTTTTTCCCATCCTCCTCCGATTGCATGGTTTGAAATAAATCCGTAACTTGCGGGCGAATTTTATAATGGTCAATATGAGATTCTTGAAGAGCATTCTTTTCCTAGCGACATTAATCGCCGCAACCGCCACTATGGCAGCGCAGGGCTTCTACACTGACGACTACGGCATACGCGGCTACAAATCGTTCTACGAGGCGGGCTACGGCTTCGATGTGAGCGATGGCAGCGACAGTCCCGGCGACAACATGTTTGTCACCACCACCCAAGGCTACCAGTTCAACAACCGCTTCTTCGCCGGCATAGGCGCCGGCTACGAATACTATGCCGTCGACGGCGGCACCCGCCAGGTAGCGCCAATGTTCATCGAGTTTCGCGGCAACATCCTCGACACTAAGGTGTCGCCTTTCGTAGCGGCGCGCGCAGGCCTTTTCGTGGGCGACGGCAACACCTACGGAGCCTACTATGCCGGCACTGCAGGCGTACGCTTTGCCCGCCGCAATTTCGACCACGCCTTCTATCTCGGCGTGCAAGCGGCAATCCGCAACGAGCGCAGCGGCGAATTCCACAACATGCGCACCATCGGCATCATCCTCGGCTTCGAAATCTAACCCCCACAAAGACTTGCCCCAGAAAGCGGAAAACCCTTGACATCCATCATCGAGACATTATCTATAATTAAAATAATACGCATTAATTTAACGGCCATTAAATTAATGCATCAGTAAGTCGACGACATGTAGGAAGAGAAAGGTCAGCGGATTGCAAAGTAATCATAAATAACGCTAATAGTTGCAAATATTTCTACAACTGTGGTCGGGATTGGTCACAAAAGGATGGAAAATGTTGATAATTCGATAATTTGTTTATATCTTTGTGCCGTTTTAACGGAACGATAATGGGACAGTTACACTCCTACAAGTTAGAACTGCGGACTTTGCCGCTTGGCATTCAGCAGTTTAACTACGTTGTCGATGACGCTTTCTTCAGCCAACGCGAGGGAAGCGAGATTCGTGGCGGAAATGTTGACGTAAAGTTGGAAGTTGACCACCGAAACGACTATTTCGACTTGACTTTCATGCTCAAAGGCACAATTGTGGTGGGTTGCGACCGTTGTCTCGACGACATGCAACTGCCAGTCGACACCGACTATCAGGTGACGCTGAAATATGCCGAAGAGAGCAACATTGACGACGACGAGTTGATTGAAGTGTCGGAGCGCGAGCGCGACTACGACCTCACCGACCTGATCTACGACACGATAGCGCTGACCGTTCCGATGAAGCACACCCACGCCGAGGGACAGTGCAACGCTGCGATGGTGGCGGAACTGGACAAGCACAGCGGTGCAGCCGACGGCGAAAAAGAAGAAACTAACGACCCTCGATGGGAAGCCTTGAGGGGATTAATTGATAACAACAAATAATAAATAAGAACAATGGCACATCCAAAACGAAAACAATCGAAGACAAGAACAGCTAAGAGAAGAACTCACGACAAGGCTGTAGCTCCTACATTGGTACTCTGCCCTAACTGCGGCGCATGGCACGTATACCACACAGTGTGTGGCGAATGTGGATATTACAGAGGAAAAGTTGCAATTGAAAAAGAGGCAGCCCTCTAATCTGTAAGCACACACCAAATGTGGAAGAAATTGTCCTAAATGCCAACGTTTAGGACAAATTTGTTTAACGGAGACAAAAATATAATGACAAGAGCAAGAATTACGGGAATCGCATCGTATGTGCCTGACTATGTGCTCACCAACGAAGAGTTGTCGCACATGGTTGACACCAACGACGAATGGATTACAACCCGTGTAGGTATAAAAGAGCGCCGCATCCAGAAAGGCGAAGGCTTGGGATCGTCGCACATGGGAGCAATTGCCGTAGAGCGTCTGCTCGCCAACACTGGCGTAGCAAAGGACTCTATCGACTTGGTGATTTGCGCCACTTCCAACCCCGACTACCGCTTCCCTTCAACAGCGTCGATTATCTCGCACAAGGCAGGACTCACAAACTGCTACGCCTACGACATTCAGGCAGCATGCGCGGGATTTATCGTAGCCCTTCAGGACGCGAATGCCTATATCCGCTCGGGCATCTACAAGAGAGTAGTCGTTGTTGCAGCCGAGATGATGTCGAGCATGACCAACTACGATGACCGCTCAACATGCCCATTGTTTGGCGACGGTGCCGCTGCCGTAATGGTAGAGCCAACCGACAACGAGGCTGTAGGCGTGATCGATGGCGTGTTCCACGTTGACGGTGAAGGCCTGCCTCACCTGGTGATGAAAGCCGGCGGCTCAGCCTATCCCGCAACCCACGAGACAGTCGACGCCCACGAGCATTTCGTATATCAGGAAGGCCGCGCAGTGTATAAGCACGCAGTGACCGATATGCTCACAGCATCGCTCGACGTGATGAAACGCAACAACCTCTCGGTCGACGACATTGACTGGTTTGTGCCTCACCAGGCCAACCTGCGCATCATCGAGGCCGTAGGCGGACGCATCGGCGTGCCAGAGGACAAGGTGCTTGTCAACATTCAATATCGCGGCAACACAAGTGCTGCATCAATTCCTTTGTGTCTCGACGAGAACAAGTCGAAACTCAAGAAGGGCGACAAGATTGTGCTCACGGCATTCGGTGCCGGCTTCACATGGGGCGCAATGTATATCGTCTGGGATTGCTAAAAAACTGAACGAGCAAGACAATTTAATAATAAAACCGTGCGGAACGCGGCACAGGATAATTCCCGTACCGCATTCCGCATTTTTTTGCAGAATAGAATCATGACTCACAAAGCAGGTTTCGTCAACATCGTGGGCAACCCGAATGTTGGCAAGTCGACACTGATGAACCAGTTGGTGGGCGAACGCGTGTCGATCATCACACAGAAGGCACAGACCACCCGCCACCGCATCCTCGGCATTGTCAATGCCGACGACTATCAGATTGTGTTTTCCGACACCCCAGGCGTGCTGAAGCCAAAATACAAACTTCAGGAGAGCATGCTCAACTTCTCGGAAAGCGCACTCACCGACGCCGACATCCTCCTCTACGTTACCGACGTGGTGGAAGATGCCACCAAAAATGCCGACTTCATTGCGAAGGTGGCAAAGGAAAAGGTGCCAGTGCTGCTTGTGATCAACAAGATTGACCTGCTCAAGGGCAACGCTGACCTGCTCGGCGTGATGGACCGCTGGAAGGCTCTTCTGCCACAGGCTGAAGTGTTCCCGATGTCGGCAAAGGAGAATTTCAACGTGCAGAGTCTGATGCAGCGCATCGTGGAACTGTTGCCGCCATCGCCGCCCTACTTCGGCAAGGATGCCCTTACCGACAAGCCGGCACGCTTCTTCGTCACCGAGATTATCCGAGAGAAGATTCTTCTGACCTACGACAAGGAGGTGCCCTATGCCACTGAGGTGATTGTGGAAAAATACGACGAGGGGAAGACCGACATCCACATCATGGCAGTGGTCTATGTGGAACGCGACAGCCAGAAAGGCATCGTCATTGGCCACGGCGGACAGAAATTGAAACGCGTGGGCATGGAGTCGCGCCGCGATATCGAGAAATTCTTCGGCAAAAAGGTGTTTCTCGAGATTTTTGTGAAAGTGGAACCCGACTGGCGCAACCGCGAGAACAAACTTCGCGCCTTCGGATATGTGGAATAAGCAATAAAAGAAAGGAGTAAAGATATGGGACGATTAGTAGCCATCGTGGGACGCCCAAATGTGGGCAAATCAACGCTGTTCAACCGCCTTACGCAGTCGCGCACAGCGATTGTCGACGACATGTCGGGCACTACACGCGACCGCCAGTACGGCAAAGTGGACTGGTGCGGCCAGGAGTTTTCGATTGTCGACACGGGAGGCTGGGTTGTCAACTCGGAGGACGTGTTTGAAGGCGAAATCAACAAGCAGGTGGCGATAGCCATCGAGGAAGCCGACGAAATCCTGTTTGTGGTCGACGCCATGAACGGCATCACCGACCTCGACGACAAGGTGGCAGCCATACTCCGCCGCTCGAAAAAGCCAGTAATCCTCGTGGCAAACAAGTGCGACTCCAACGAGTGGCGCTACAACGCTGCCGAGTTCTACGGATTCGGCCTCGGCGACCCTTATTGTCTTTCCGCCATCAGCGGCTCGGGCACAGGCGACCTGCTCGACGAAATCATGAAGCGTTTCCCACCGAAGGACGACATTGACGAGACCATAGAGCAACTGCCGCGTTTTGCCATCGTAGGCCGTCCTAACGCTGGAAAATCGTCGATAATCAACGCTTTTATCGGCGAGGACCGCAACATCGTGACCGACATCGCCGGCACCACTCGCGACAGCATCTACACCCGCTACTCGAAGTTCGGCTTCGACTTCTATCTGGTCGACACCGCCGGCATCCGCAAGAAAGCAAAGGTGAACGAGGATATCGAGTACTACAGCGTAATCCGCTCCATCCGCTCGATTGAAAACAGCGATGTGTGCATCCTCATGATCGATGCCACCCGCGGCATTGAGGCGCAGGACGTGAACATCTTCTCGCTCATCCAAAAGAACAAGAAGGGACTCATCGTGTGTGTCAACAAGTGGGATCTCGTGGAAGACAAGAGTACTGCTGCCATCAAGCATTTTGAGGCAGCCATCCGCGAACGCTTCGCGCCGTTCTCCGACTTCCCCATCATCTTCACGTCGGCACTCACCAAGCAGCGCATCTACAAGGTGCTCGAGACTGCAGTGGAGGTTTACAACAACCGCCAGCGCATCGTGCCTACCTCGCAACTCAACAATTACATGCAGGAGGTGATCAGCGCCTATCCGCCGCCAGCCAACAAAGGCAAATATGTGAAGATCAAATACGTGACCATGCTCAAGGAGCAGCGCATCCCAACGTTTGTGTTCTTCTGCAACCTTCCGCAATGGGTGAAAGAGCCTTACCGCCGCTACCTCGAAAACAAGATTCGCGAGCAGTGGGACTTCACCGGCACGCCAATCAACCTCTACATGAGGGAGAAATAGCATCGGCCAAATTTTCCATCATCTTACTTCGGCGCGGAGGTCGTAGTGATTGCGGAGATATTCGAATGCTGATGGATCGGCTTTAAGCCGGCGGGTATCTACCATAGGGTCGTAGGATGCCATTACTTGCTCTACGCTCTCGACATCGGCGCCAAGCAGTGGCGCATCGACCTGCGGCTTACCCTTCACCTCGACCCCATAATGGCGCTCGAAGGCTTCAAGAGCCATCGCCGTGGCGCGCTTCTTGCCCTCGGCTGAGTATCCGGCAATGTGGGGAGTGGCAAAATATACCCGTTTCAGCAATTCAAGGTTGATGCCCGGACTCTCCCAGCAGTCGATAGCCGCCGCTTCAAGGCAGTGACTGTCAAGAGCCTCGACGAGTGCAGGATTGTCGACGACGCTGCCGCGGGCACTATTGATGAGCAGGCGGCAATGGCTCAAGCTCTGCAGAAACGGCAGGTCGGCAAGATGGAACGTGGCATCCTCTCCTTCACGAGTGAGCGGAGTGTGGAAAGTAATCACGTCAGCCTCGCGGACAATGGTCTGTATACTTACGAAATCGCCCCCTTCAGCGCGCTGGCGCGGCGGGTCGCAACGCAGTACACGCATGCCCAGTCGCTCACCCCAGCGAGCCACAATGCTACCCACATGGCCCACGCCGACCACTCCGAGCGTCAGTCCCTCTACCTCACCGCGGAAATAGTGGCCCACCACAGAGTGGACATACTGCGCCACGGCAGGCGCATTGCACCCCGGAGCATTAGTCACAGTGATGCCCTTGCGGCGGCAATAGGCGAGGTCGATATGGTCAGTGCCAATGGTTGCAGTGGCAATGAAAGCCACACGGCTGCCCTCGAGCAGCGACTCGTTGCAACGGGTGCGGGTGCGCACAAACAAGGCGTCGGCGTCCTTCACTGCCGCAGCATCGATTTCAGGTGCAGGCAGATAGACAACCTCGCCAAACTCTTCAAGAATGCCCTTGATAAACGGGATGTTGGCCTCAACGATTATTTTCATAGACTGAACAGATTAAACGCCACGGCGAGCGACAGAAGGATGTTAGCCACCAGCAGCACAAGAAACACCGCGTAGCCTTTCGGCACCTTCCTTATAGTGAAGAAATGCGCCGCCTGAATGGCTGTAAGCATATTGATTACCACCACAAAGGCATCGATGTCGTGTGGGTCGGCAACCATCATTATGAGGGTTGCTATTGCAAGAACGTTGAAGAAGCCGTTGTAGGCTCTCAACTGCTGACGGTAACTAATTATGGTCCAGATGCTCACAATGCCGAAGAGGCTTCCGAGCACGGTGACGTAAGCCACTTGGATAAGATTGCCGCGGTCCACCCCAGCGATGTAGTCGGCGAAACTCGTGGCGATGGCAGGCAGGCGGATTGCCAGCGGATCAATAAGGCCGAATGCGGTGGCTATCCACACTGGCACGGCGATGCCCACAAGCATTGCCAGCAACGCTTTCAGCGAGAAGATGCGCATCTGCAAGAAGCCCACTAGAAACACGGGGATGTAGAGCGCAAACACGAAACTCTGCATCGAGCACACGGTAAGCACGGCGGTGATGAGAAACACCACGCTGCGGCGGTGGGGCTGCATGAACGCGCTGAACATGACAAAGCAGCACAATAGCAACACGAAAGCGAGCAGAGTTGGAGTGCCAAGCGAGAGCGACACGTGCGGGTTGAAGAATGTAGTGGAGAGAAACACGGTGACAAACATCATCGTGTACTCACGGATAAAGGCGTAGGTCTTGTTGATTACGTAGAGCATCACGGCGATGGCAAGCACCACAACCGTGTTGGCAGCCCACGAGGCAAAGCCCGCAGGGATGAGCCGTCCAAAGCCGTCGCCATAGAACCCCTCGACAGTGTCGGTAGTGTGCCAAAACACAGGCACCATGGCGAGCGAAGCCAAGATGCCCAGCAATGCCATAGGCCACATCAGCGCGCGGCCGTTGACCAATTTGGTTATAGCCGTTTCAGAAATCACTGCTGTCCGGGGAATTTCAGGTTGTACATCTTCAGGATGTTCGACACGTCGAAGTAGAATCCCTCAGGACCCTTGTCCTTCGGCTTGTCGAAGATGATATAGTCGATGTCGCCCTCATACTCCTTGTGGTCAGTCACGGTGTAGCCGAGGAAGTTGGCGATGACATACTCATGCGTTGGACTGGTCACCACCCACGGCTTCTCCTGCGTGCCGAGACCAGTGGAGATGATGGCCTGCACAAGGTGGTTCAAGCGATATTGCCAGATTGACGCCTTGGCATATTTCTTTTTCTCCTTCAGAGCATAGATGAAAAACTGCATCTGATTGAGGTCAAACGGGTCGTCGGCAAGCGAGAGTTCGGCGTATTTGATGATGGTGTCGCACTCTGCCGGTGTATGAGTCTTCTTGTAGTAGAGCGGCTGAATCTTTTTCGTGTATTCACTCTCGCGGTAGGGATTATAGTCCTCCTGAAACACGTAGCCAAGATAGAGATGGCGGTAAGCCTGCATCGACATACTCGTGTCGTTGGCCTGGAACTTGCGCCACAGGCGCTTGTAGTAGAAGTCGGAGCGCACATCGTTGACAGCCATCTTGATGGAGTCCATATTCGGCGCCACTGGCTTGAATTTCATGTCCTTGCTTCCCTTCACCGTGGCGGCGCCTGCCATTAGCGACAATGCCGCGAAGAACAATATGATTGTGAGTAGTTTCTTCATCTTCGTCAGTATTTAAATGTGTGGGACACTGTTGTAGGCCGCTATTGCCACCATCAGCGCTATGCCCGTGAGCGACACCGAGATAACCGTAGGGAAACCCTTGGCACACAGATACTGCAAGAACCGCTTTGAGGGGAACTGCAGAGCCGCGCCCTTAGGCGTGCGGGCAAAATAGATGCCGCCGGCGGCAGCGCCAAGCACCGCACCGATGACCATCGAGGCATAGTAACCCATGGTCATGCCGAGAAGCATTCCGGCAAACGACGTTATGAGGATGTGGGGCAACCCCTGTGTGGCTTTCACCATCACTGGCGGCTGCATCGAACTGATGGTCACCACAATCACCACCATCACACCCCAGTAGGACAGCGTAACAGTAGGGATGTCGATAAGTCCGCCCCACTGCAGCAGCCACAGCCCGCCATAGGAAGCCAGCACCGACGGCACATACGGCCGCAGGCAGAGAAACAGCCCAAGGAGGAGCAAGGCAATGCCGAGTATGGTCAACAGTATATCCACTTCTTTCTGTCTATGATTTGCGAAGTTAGCAAATTTCTGCCAAAAGAGTGGTGATTTAACGTTTTATAGCATGGTTTGCACAAAAGTAGCGCTCCGCTACTCTTCGTGCTCGTGCGACTGATCGCGCACGCAGTCAACCACATTGACCACATAGTCGCAGAGGCGTTCGCTCTCGCAGATGATGTCCATGTAGTAGATGCCTTCTTCGTAAGGATAAACCTTGTTGTTGATGTTGTCGACGTTTTCCGCACGGATGGCGTTGCGGTAGTTGTTGATTTCGCGCTCTTTGTTGTAGGAAATCATGATGTGCTTCTCGTCGGCGTTCTCGATGTCGCGCAGAAGGACAATCATATTTTCGAGGGCTTCGGCAACATATTTAAACATGGTGTCGATGTTGTCCGACACCAACTTGTTGAACTCAATCTTCGCCTGATGCTGGCGCACCATGGTGCGTGCAAGGTTGTTGCAACTATCGGCGATGCTCTCAATCTCGCTCACGATGCTGAGCATCGAGGAGATGCGGAGTTTACCTTCGTAACTGAGGCGTCCGTCGACCACGCAGTTAAGATAGTTGGCAATTTCAATCTCCATGCGGTCGGAAATCGATTCATACTTGCCAATGCGTGAGAAGAGTTTGTTGAACTCCTCGGTGTCGGGCTTCTCATGCTGAAGCGTGCGCACCATGCCAAACATGCGGTTTACGCGCTCGGCATAGAGTTCGATTTCGCGCTGAGCCTGCGCAATGTTGAGTTCGGAGGCGTTGAGAATACCGCGCGAGATGTATTTGAGTTGGAATTCGTCTTCTTCCTTGTGCTTAGGTTTGATGAGGAAGTTGCAGATTTTCACATACAACTCCGTAAACCATATCATTATCACCACGTTGACCATATTGAAGACGGTGTGGAACACCGACAGTCCGAACGACATCGACGCTGCCGAAGCGCCCGCTACTGTTGGGTCACCAGGGCCGAGGCTGCGTGTGATAGATGCCACGCCAGAGATGAGCGGATAGATGAGAGCCAACGCCCAAACGGTGCCGAAGCAGTTGAAGAGCAGGTGGCCGAGAGCGGCCTTCTTTGCGGCAGAGTTGGCGCCGAGAGAGGCGAGGATTGGAGTGATTGTAGTACCGATGTTGCTACCGAGCACCATTGCGCAACCCATCTCAAACGAAATCCATCCTTTGCCGCACATAATCATCACGATGGCGAAAGTGGCAGCCGACGATTGGATAATCATTGTAATGACAAGTCCCACGAGCACGAAAAGCACAATAGATAGGAACCCCATATCGGCGTAGTGGGCAAGGAATTCGAGGGCATTGGCATCGAGTTCCGGCACGTTCTGGCTGATGAATTGCAGACCGAGGAAGAGGAACGCGAAGCCTATGAGAAATTCGGAAATCGACTTATGTGTGCTCTTCTTGGAGAAGAGAAACGGCACTGCGACGCCGATAAGCGGCAAGATGAAGGCGTTGACGTTGACCTGTCCGCCAAAGATGGAGATAATCCAAGCAGTGAAGGTAGTACCCACGTTGGCACCCATAATCACTGCCATAGAGTCGGCAAGCGACATCAACCCGGCGTTGACGAAACTCACCACCATCACCGTCGAAGCCGATGAGGATTGGATTAAAGCAGTTATAAAAATACCAGTGAAGAGTCCAGCGAAGCGGTTTTTGGTCATGGCAGACATAATGCTGCGCATACGGTCGCCAGCAGTCTTCTGCAGGCCTTCGCTCATGATTTTCATTCCATAGAGGAACAAGCCTACCGCTCCTATCAGCGATAGAAAATCCAGAAAAGAATAATTCATCGGTTAATCGGTGTAAGTTTTATCTGCTACAAAGTTAATTGATAGCGCTTAAATATCCGTTAAACTGTGTTTGGTTTTTTTTATTTTTTTGAAAAATGTCCCGTAGTGGGTATCGCCGGTTTGTGGTGCTTATTGTTGACGGCAAGGATTTTATCCATTTTTGCGTATTTTTATAGGCAGAACGCGTGTAAAAATTGCGTTTTGACAACATTTGTTGCATACGATAACTTTTTGTAGCAAAATGGTTTGACACGATAAATAATTTTAATAATTTTGCCCACGAAAAATAAGAAAGTGTAACATTTTGTAGGATTCACAAAATCCAGTCTCGCAAAAGGAAGAACCTTTAAACATATACGATTTTGAAAAAAAATACTCACTATAATAAATGTTCTAAAATGAAGAAACTCTACTGTTTGGCCCTTGCTGCAACGATGGCGGCATCGGCTTTTGCAGGCAATGCAACTGCATCGAAGTTTCGCAGCCATGGCGTCAGCCATATGCTCACACCAACGATGCCAGCCAGCAACGGTTTTCAACATGCGAAGGTGAAGATGGCAGCCGGTCTCGCTTCGGAAGACACCCCGACTCCTGGCAGCGCAATCACAAAAACCCAGTCGTGGGGCTTGCTCAACGGCACCGACGGCAAGACATGGTACTACGCGCAAACGTTTACCATCGACTCCAAGCGCCGCGTCTACACAGGTTCCGACATTACCATCTACAACTCCAGCCATGAGGTGGCAGGCACAATCCACGTCGACATTGCCGACGATGAGAATGTGAACGAGATTACACCGTTCGGTGCCGTTACCACAAAATTCTTCGACCGCAACGCCAACACTTGGGAGGTTGCAGTCTATCTCCACAAGTACGACTCAAATTACAACCAGATGGGCGAACTCCGCGCCTATAGCCAAACAGGCGAACTGGTGCAGACATATTCAGCAGAGAGCATGTTGTATGTCGATGAGTCGGAAGGCTACACCAACTTCCAGCGCTTGGTAATCGTAAACTCCGAGACCAAGGACGGCGAATCGTATGTCAAGGCCGACATCTACCAGCCATGCGGATGGAACGAAGCGCCGACAATCTGCAAGACATTCGAATTCCCGGCCTATCAAACAACTTACTACAACGGCTCGTTCTTCAACGCCTTCAAGGTTGACGGCAACCCGTATTTCGTGTTTGCCCACTACGACAAGCCATACTTCGTTGACAACAGCGCCGACGACCCAGTGGCTACGCCCAACAACACCTTGCAACTCGAGATCTACGACAAGTCGTTTAAACTCTACAAGACAGTTTCAGTGCCTGTAGAGGCAGAAGCGGGCGCGCTCTACGGCTATCGTTCGTTTGGTCTCTTCTCCGACGGCGAGGACTTGAGCAAGGGCATCTACAGCAACGACGGCAAACTCGCCCTAGTGGTGCGCAACGATAACTACACCACAGCCAACGACGAGTACACCTATACCTTCGATGTCTACAACGAAGACTCCGAGAAACTGATGACCATCAACCAAGACGTTTCGTCGTGGTACAAGTTGGCCGACATTCCTGGACAAGAGCAGCAATACGGCTTCCTCATCACTGGCGGCTCAGCAGAGGTGATTGAGATGGTCAACGTTCCATCGGGCGAACTCGTTGCCACATTCCCGTCGAACATCGGCGACGCGCAGTTGTCAAACACTTTCACCCGCTATGCCGTGGGCAACGACTACCAGTATGTATTCGGCATCGGCAACGGAATCTATGACGACGACAAAAACGTGATTTCGCGCATCGGCTGGTACAACAAGAATTGCACCGCCGACCACTACGTGAGCATCAACAACGGTCCTAACTGCGAGTTGTTCACTTCCTATATCACCGATACCACTATCGACCCGTACTTGTTCAACACCGACGGCCAGCATGAGTATCTCTACATGGCGAAGATCAAGAACACAGAGACTGGCAATATCGACAACAAGTTGATGATTGCCAACGACGAGGGCGAAATCATCAAGAAATTTGAGACCGACTACGAGAAAGGCGACCTCAGCGTTTGCGACGTTGTGGACAACACACTCGTGGTAAGTTACTACAACTCGACAAGCGGAGAATTCACCATCGAGTTCTACGACCTTCCGTTCGACAAGTTTGAGAAGGGCGGCAACGGCACAGCCGCATCGCCTTACAAGATTGCCACAGCGGGCGACCTCATGCAGATTGCATCCGCTCCGGCAGCCTACTATGAGTTGGCTAACGACATCGACATGACTGGTGTGAACTGGACGCCAATCAGCCAGTTCAACGGCCACCTCGACGGCAAGGGCTACAACATCATCGGCTTCAAGAACAACGCCAAAGACAGCAGCCGCCGTATGGGTCTCTTCGGCCAGATTATCGGCAACGTCGACGGCGAGGGCACTGCTACGGTAGCAGAGGTGAAAAACCTCAACTTCCTCAACCCTGAACTCACGCTTAACTCTCAGCAGTCGTACGCTGGTGTGCTTGCAGGCTCTGCAATGGAGGCATCAATCGACAACGTACACGTGCATGAAGGCAACATCAACGGCAACGAATCTACAGCCACTATCGGTGGTCTTGTAGGCGAGGCTTCGCTCTCTACCACATTCACTTCGTCGGAAGTGGAATCGCTCGACATCAACGCTCCTAAGGCATCGAAGATTGGCGGTTTGGTAGGCGCACTGTCTACATCGTCGACCGTCCAAGCCTGCGCAGTGACCAACGTTGATTTCACAGGCTCAGCAATAATTGGTGGTATCGCTGGCTCAACCGACGGCAACGGCAGCAACGTCACCAACTGCCGCTTCGAGGGCGACATCACAGGCGAAAACACCATCGGCGGCGTCGTGGCTCAGGCGGGACGCAGCAAGGTGGAAAACTGTATTGTGCAATACACCACCATCAACGCTACCACACCAGATCAATGGACAAAATGCACATCTGCCGGCATGATTATCGGCGAATTGCTGTCGGACTACACTTCTTCTACAACCAAGATTGTAAACAACAACTTCGTTGGCAAAGAATGCTCAATCGACTGCGGCGACACTGCATCGCCTAAGGGCGTAAACCTCATCGTGGGCAAGACCGTTGACGACGAGGAAGACGCTGGCTCATTGACTGAAGGCGGCATCGGCGACAACTACACTCTCATTGCCTCAACTGGCACAGAAACTGCAAAGACTGGTAAATACAAGGAAAGCATCGACGATAACTTCCTCACCTTTATCGGCTACTTATTCGGAAATACCGCCAAGGCTCCTTGGAGCCATGTTGAGACAACGGAAGCAGAACTCCCGATACTCTACTTCGAGGGTACGGCAGTAGGCTTGGCTTTCGACATGCCTGAGGCACTTGTCGACCTCAATAGTTCAATCTATCTCACTGCAACAGTATTTGGCGCAGGTTTGGCTTCCGACATCGAATTCTCGGTAAGCGACCCTGAAGTGCTCAGCATTGAAGTTGTTGACGAAGGAGAAGGCTACAACGAGGCACAACTCCACGCCACTGGCCTCAAGGCCGGCACAGCGACAATCACCGCTACCTACGGCAAATTTACCGCTACCTGCAAGGTGACAGTTCGTCCTGAGTCAAGTGTTAAAGACATCGAAGTTGAGAAACTCGCCATCCGCTATGCCGACGGCGTGGTTACAGCCGACGGCGCAGCCAACATCGCAGTCTACAACACTCTCGGCACACTCGTTGCCAAGGCAGCGGCACCACAGGTTGCTGTCAACGCGCGCGGCATGCTCGTAGTCGTGGCAAGTGACGCTAACGGCCACCGCACGGTAAGCAAGGTAATCGCAAAATAATCGGGATTACCCATCCCCCCAAAAGCCGTCCGCAGTAGCGGGCGGCTTTTTTTGTACCTCGATTTCTCCAAATTGCGACAGGCGGCTCAAGGCGGCGTTTATTTTTGCCAACTTTGATCAACATACACTACCATGGAAAAATACAGCATAAAAGAGATTATCGAAGAAAACAGCCGCCGGCTTGCCGCCCTGGAGGACCGCTACGACCCGCTCTCCGGAGAAGGGGCGTGGGGCAAGCGGAAGACGGTTAAGCATCCCGACGGAAGCCGTGTGCGCGTACCAGAGGCTATGCTCGCCGACAAGGACTACCGCAAGGCAATGACGGCACACGAGTTCAACGCCCTGCGCCAGCGCTACGACTTTGAGTACTGGTGCGCCACGTGCGTCACCGTGAAGGACAAGGCCGGCTATGCCGACGTGCGCCTGCGTCTGAACCAGGCGCAGCGCATCATCGTGGCGGCAATGGAGGAGCAGCGCACAGCTGGCAAACCCATACGCATCATTCTGCTGAAAGCGCGCCAACTAGGCGGGTCGACGGTGGTGCAAGCCTACATGGCGTGGATACAGTTGCTGCTGCGCGACAATTGGCACAGCCTTATCTGCGCCCATGTGAAGGATGCAGCGCAGACCATCCGCGGCATGATGAGCAAACTGCTTGCCGCCTACCCCGAAGAGTATCTGCCCGAGGGCGAAACGTCGCTGCGTCTCGCCGCCTACGAAGGCAGCCGCACCACCATGCGCCTCGGCCACCGCAGCAACACCGTGACCATCACCTCCGCAGAGACGCAGGAAGCAGCCCGCGGCAAGGACATCGCGATGGCTCACCTCTCTGAGGTGGCGTTTTGGCGCACGTCGGCGGGACACGACCCTAATAACATTATCCGCTCCATCGCTGGCTCGGTGGCGCTGGAGAGTCACACGCTCGTGGTGGTGGAGAGCACTGCCAACGGCGTGGGCAACTACTTCCACAACGAGTGGCTCCGCGCAGAGGCGGGCGTGAGCGACAAGCGGGCGGTGTTTGTGCCGTGGCACAAGTTGGGCATCTACCGCATGTCGGTGGACGACTACAAGGCTCTGTGGACATCGCTCGACGACTACGAGAAGCGCCTGTGGCAAATGGGGCTGGCGCTGGAGCAGATTGCGTGGTACCACGCCAAGCGACGGGAGTACACCACCCACCGCGCCATGCAGGCGGAGTATCCCACCACCGCCGTCGAAGCGTTTACCGCCACCGACCGTAGCGTCTTCGACACGGGCGGAGTGGAGCGCCTGCGGCAGTCGTGCCGCGAGCCGATGGCTGTGGGCGAGGTGACAGGCGACGCGATAAAGGGGCGCGACGCCCTACGCGGAATGCATTTCGCTGCCGACAGTGGCGGACGGCTGAAGGTATGGCGCATGCCCGAGAAGGATGCCGTGGCCGACCGCTATCTCGCGGTGGTCGACATTGGCGGGCGCAGCGATACGAGCGACTACAGCGTGGTGGCTGTGATCGACCTACGAAGCGATTGCGGCAAGCCGGAGATTGTGGCACAATGGCGCGGCCACACCGACCACGATCTGTTGGCGTGGAAGGCGGCGCAGATTGCGGCGCTATACGGAAGGGCGCTGCTCGTGGTGGAGAGCAACACCATCGAAACGGAGCGCACCGAGGGCGAAAATTCGGCATATATCCTCGACGAGATTGCCGACTACTATCCTAACATGTACTACCGCCGCGATGCCGACGGCGGGCGATGCCGCCTGGGCTTCCACACCAACAGGCAGACGAAGCCACTTGTGGTAAACAGTCTGGTGGCGGCGGTGAGAGACGGCAACTATGTGGAGCGCGACGGCGGCGCTGTCGACGAGTTGCAGACCTACGAAAGGAAAGAGAACGGGTCGTTTGGCGCCAAGGACGGATGCCACGACGACATACTAATGACGCGGTGCATCGGAATTTTTTTGGCGCAGGAAATGGCGCGTGGACGGGGCTCTGACATCACTCCGCTGAAAAAACCTGATTTTTTTTGAAAAAATTTTCAACCACGGTTAAACCTTTTCCATTTAGTGTAGTCAAAGGAGTACAAAAACAATTAAATAAAACAATTTTTTGCAAGATATATGGGCACAAAGCCCGACAGAGCGACACTAAGTGTGAGAACACTCAAAGGTTCATAAAAAAGACATTTTTCATTTTGTTAAAAAGGGCACCGCTAAGCGGTGCCCTTTTTCTTTGCTTCTATGTAGGTATTCGTTAGAGTGCTAACTTAGCAACCTTGCCAGCAACCTTCACAAGGACTACGCCCTTGGCTGCTACGGCAATCTCGGTTGTGCCGGCATTCACTTGTCCGGCATAGACCACACGGCCAGCGAGGTCGCTCACCGTTACGCTTGCTACAGCATCGGTTGTGATGGCGATTGCTCCGTTGCGGGCAACCACTGTAATAGCATTGTCGCTAACCTTGGCTACCGATGAAGGAAGACTAACCTCGATCTCTTCAGAGTCTTCGCTGTAGATAGTACCCACTTCGCCGTCAGCAACGATGTAACTTTCAGCGCTGGCGCATACAGTGTAGGAATACTTGACAGTCTCCGACAATGGCGTTGGCAATGTCACTTCGTAGGCAGTTTCAACAATCTCATCCTTGATAAGCACGTTTTCTTTGTGAACGTAGCCAGCAGGCACTACCTGCGACACTGCGATTTCATCGAAGAAGATTTTCTTGCTGCCGTTGTATTCAAACTTGACATACACGCCCTTGGCACCCTTGGTAAAGTCAATCTTATAGTCCTTGTAGTTGCCCTCGAGAGTTACCTGCTGCGACTCGAGCACGTTGTCGCTGTTGTCGAGGAGGCTCACTGTGAGCACTTCGCCGTCGGCAACTGTGCCGTAGGTGGCTGCACACATGTTTGCCGTTACGGTAAACTTGCCATCGTTGTTCTCAAGGTTGAGTTCCGGAGTGGTGAGCGTTGCAGCACCGCCAAATGGCGAAAGCACGAGGTTGCCCACTGCAAACGCATGGTTAACGGCATACCACGACGGCTGAACGGTATAGTCGTCGAGATACTCCTGGAGTTTGCCGAATTCAACACTTTCAAACGTGCCTTTGTCCACACCGTCGAAGTTTTCGCTGAGGATAGTCACTTCGCCCTCTTCGGTGATAGTAGTGTTGCGATAAACGGTCAACTGATATGCGTCAGCCTTCTCCGAAGGAAGCCAGTTGGCTGTAAACGAATCCTTAGTCACGTTGGTTGCCTTAAGCGCTTCCGGCGGAACGATATCATCCACGATTCTAACCACGCGCACCTCTTCGCTGTCTTCGCTCACGCTGGTGCCGTTGGTTGCGCGTACCACGAAATAGTAGGCAGTGTTTTCGTCGAGACCCTCAACAGCCTTCGATGTCTTGGTTACCATCTCGTTTTCGATGGCATACTGCTTGTTGCCAGCAGCGTCCTTCGAATAAACGTCGATGTAGTAGGCGGTAGCGCCAGTCACCGATTTCCATTTTGCTGTAAATGTAGAGCCGCGGGCATCGCTTGGCTGATAAGCCTCTGGAGCCGGGAAGAATTCTGTGCTCTGCTCAACCGCCAGATAGTCGATGAGCGAGCCGTTGAACGTGAGGCTCGGCTCGATGGAGACGGTGCTGAGCGATGTGCCGCCAGCGGTGATAATCACGATGTCGTGCCATTGGTCGTCGGGCACGATAATTGATTTTGAAACGGAGTAGCCCAACGAGATTTTCAGCAACGCGCCACTCTCGCTGAGGCTGCGGTAGCGGCAGGTGATGCGCACCACGCCGTTGTTTGCGCTCATGTTGTAGCGGGTAGTCTTGAGGTTACCGCCGTCGCCGAGCATAAGCATTCCTCCTGCCTCATACACCAATTTGCCGCTCCAGCCACTGAGTGTCTTGGAGAGTTTGCCTGATGAATAGGTGGAGATGTCGGTGGTGGCAGGAGCGTCCTCGCTGCCCTCGGTAAATGCCGAAAAGTCCTCGGCAAAAACCACGGTAGGCTCTTCAGCCTGCATCATCGACACTGTAGCAAGTGCCATGACCAAAGAAAGTAAAATTTTTCTCATGCTGTTTTTTTGATTATAATGTATTGTATTTTAGGTAATTCTTATCGTGTAGCCACTGGGCGCACCGTGAAGCCGAGGAAGCGGCTGTTGATGGCTGTGTGAGCCTCTTCGTCCGAGAGGATGAGTCCGTAGGCTGTCGACTCGTTGTCGTCGCCGAGATTGCTCGACCATAGGTATGCCGCCTTGCCGTGGTCATCGGTAACGAGGCCGTCGCGATAGCCGGTGATGGTGATGCATATCGAGTTTTCGTTCTTGTTGCTCTTCACCTCGTAAACCTCCACAGAGCGGTCCTTGGAGTTAAGGTATTCCTCCTTGGTCCAGGTGCAGTACTTCACCAGTTCGTCGAGTTCAGCCCTTGTAGGCATGCGACACGAAGAGCCCCAACTTGCTGCAGGGTCGTCGCCGCGCTCGAGGGTGGTCAAACCGTCTGTTTTGTTGTATTTTGTGATGCTGAGCACCGATGTGCCGTATTTGTAGTTGTCCTGCCAATATTCCTTTTTGCCGGAAGTTTCCCCCCAGGCGAAATACGTGCCGTCGCTGAGTTGGTCGTCGGTACCTACGTTGGTTTCAGCCCAAAGTAGGCCGCTTGGCAATCCGAGGTCCACAAAACGGTGTCCGTCAATCAGATATACGCCTCCGCCGAGGTCTTTGTCCTTGTCGTCGCTACATGAAGCCATTGTCAAGCCTAAGCACAGAGCCACAACGGCGAAATAAAAAAATTTTCTCATCTTGGTATAAATGTGTTTAGTAGAATCAATTCAAAATTGCAGTTTTCGGAAAAGTTTACCGGCGAACGGGTGCGCCTCGTGGAGGCGCCGTATTGATAACCTCAGGCTTCAGCCTGGGGCTGTTGACAATCAACGACTTGTGCCCCGTAGGCGGCACCACCCACACCATCAATGCATCGTGTGGGCATCAGCCTGTGCTGGTAGCACCCCGACGGGGTGCAATCATCTGAGAGTCAGCTTCCCCCAGGCTGAAGCCTGGGGTTATCAACACGGCATCCCGACGGGATGCTCTCCCATCGCTGAGGAATTTTCCTTATACTGTATTTTCGAATCAATTCGTTTAGTCGCCAAAGTTACTCATTTTCAGCGGCATTTGCAAATTTGCATTATTTCTTGCCGGTTATGATGGCCTTGATGTCGTTGAGTTTGTTGAGCGCTGCCATCGGCGTAAGGTTGTTGATGTCGGTTTTGAGGATTTCGTCGCGCACCTGGCTCAACACGGGGTCGTCGAGTTGGAAGAACGACAGTTGCACACTCTTGCCGCCGCTAGTCATCTCCGTTAGGCTCTGCGTCGTGGCATCCTTGGCGTTGGCCGACTCCAGTTGGCGGAGCACCTCGTTGGCACGACTAATGATTGCCGGCGGAAGTCCGGCGAGTTTAGCCACATGGATACCGAAACTGTGTTCGCTGCCGCCCTCCACGAGTTTGCGGAGGAACACTACCTTGCCGTCGATTTCGCGCACCGACACGTTATAGTTGGCAATGCGCTTGAACGACTTCGCCATCTCGTTGAGTTCGTGGTAGTGGGTGGCAAAGAGTGTTTTGGCGTGGAAGCGATTGTTCTCGTGGATATATTCCACTATCGCCCAAGCAATTGAGATGCCGTCGTAGGTACTCGTGCCGCGGCCGAGTTCGTCGAAGAGCACCAGTGAGCGCTCACTCAAGTTGTTGAGGATAGACGCCGCCTCGTTCATCTCCACCATGAAGGTGGACTCGCCGAGCGAGATATTGTCCGACGCGCCCACACGAGTGAAG
>CAVEIP010000004.1:39609-54039 GCA_963615935.1 [Ruminococcus] lactaris
CGGCAGGCACGAAGCAGCCAATCTGCGCCAGCAGCACGATGAGTGCGGTTTGCCGCAGGAGCGCCGACTTACCAGCCATATTCGGACCCGTAATCATCATAATCTGCTGCGAGTCGTTGCCCAGATGCACATTGTTGGAGATGTAGGACTCTCCCGGCGGCAGTTGCTTCTCGATCACAGGGTGACGGCCCTCGGTGATGTCGATGTCGAGCGAGTCGTTGACATCGGGGCGGTTATAGTGGTTGTCGAGCGATGCGCGGGTGAACGACAGCAGGCAGTCGAGGCGCGCAATCAGCGACGCATTGAGTTGGATGGCAGGGATATAGGTAGCCACGTCGGCTATCAGTTCGTTGAAGAGGCGAGTCTCGATCGACAGGATTTTCTCCTCCGCACCAAGAATCTTCTCTTCGTATTCTTTAAGTTCTTGAGTAACATAGCGTTCGGCGCTCACGAGCGTTTGTTTGCGAATCCATTCCGGCGGCACCTTGTCCTTGTGGGTGTTGCGCACCTCGATGTAGTAGCCAAACACGTTGTTGTAGGCCACCTTGAGGCTCGGAATGCCCGTGAGTTCGCTCTCGCGCTGCTGGATTTTAAGCAAGTAGTCCTTGCCCGAGAAGGCTATTTCGCGCAGACTGTCGAGTTCTTCGTTGACGCCCTGACGAATCACATTGCCACGGTTGGTTGCATTGGGCGCATCGGGGTTGAGTTCGCGCTCGATGCGGTCGCGGATAGAGCCGCAGGCATTGAGTTGCTCGCCGAAGGAGCGCAGCACGGCATTGTCGGCCTCCTCGCAGTAGGCTTTCACCGGGGCGATGGCGTTGAGCGCATTCTTCATCTGCACCATCTCGCGCGGCGAGATGCGTCCCACAGCCACCTTCGACACCAGTCGCTCCATATCGCCCACCAGTTCCAGTTGGCGTTGCATCAGGTCGCGTCCCTCGCGGTCCTTGAAGAAATATTCCACCACGTCGAGGCGGTCGTTGATTTGCTTGGTCGACTTCAGCGGGAAGAGCACCCAGCGGTGCAGCAGGCGAGCGCCCATAGGACTCACCGTGCGGTCAATCACGTCGAGCAGACTCTTGCCGTCCTCGCCGAGCGGGTCGACCAATTCGAGGTTGCGCACCGTGAAGCGGTCGAGGCGCACAAATTTCTCCTCCTCGATGCGTGCCAGCGAGGTGATATGGGAAATCTGGGTGTGCTGCGTGAGGTCGAGGTAGAAGAGCACGGCGCCAGAGGCTATGATGGCGTTGGTCATCTTGTCGATGCCAAAGCCCTTGAGGTTTTTCGTTTCAAACTGCTTGAGCAGGCGGTCGTGGGCCGACTCTTCGGTAAACATCCAGTCGTCGAGTTCGAAGGTGAGATACTTTGCCGTGAACGACTGGTCGAAGCGCTTCTTGCAGGAACGCTCCACGAGCACCTCCTTCGGCGCGAAGTTGGCGAGGAGTTTGTCCACATAGTCGATGGTGCCTTCCGCCGTAAGGAACTCTCCAGTGGAGATGTCGAGGAAAGCCACACCGCAGGCGGTCTTGCCGAAATGCACTGCCCCGAGGAAGTTGTTTTCGCGGTAGTCGAGCATGTTGCCGTTGATGGCCACGCCCGGCGTCACCAATTCGGTGATGCCGCGCTTCACCAGTTTCTTGGTGAGTTTCGGATCCTCAAGTTGCTCGCAGATAGCCACGCGCTTGCCAGCGCGCACGAGTCGTGGCAGATAGGTGTCGAGAGCGTGGTGGGGAAATCCCGCCAACTCGATGTGCTGACCCGGGCCGTTGGCACGCTTGGTGAGCGTGATGCCCAGGATTTCCGACGCGGTGATGGCATCGGTAGAAAACGTCTCATAGAAGTCGCCCACGCGATAGAGCAGAATGGCATCTGGATGCTTTTTCTTCATCTCGAAGAACTGCTTCATCAGCGGGGTCTCAACAATTTTTTTATCTGCCACTGTTATATGATTTAGTACACAAAGTTATAAACTGTTTTCAATTATTCAAAACCGCCGCAGCTCTTACTGGCGCTTTTGTATGGCTCAATGCGCATATTTTTCGCAAAACAAGTGGGTAATTCGGATAACTTTGTGTAAGTTTGAGAAATAATTGCAAACTCGCAGTGAAAATGATGGAAAAGATGGACGACAGAAGGCTGCCCGTAGGCATCCAATCCTTTAACGAGATAAGGAAAGAAGGATATCTGTATGTTGACAAGACCGACTTGGTTTGGGAACTTGCCAACAAGGGCAAGAAATACAATTTCCTGAGCCGCCCACGCCGCTTTGGCAAGTCGGTGCTTGTGGATACCTTGCAAGCATATTTCGAAGGAAAGAAAGAACTTTTCGAGGGGCTGCGCATCATGGAGTTGGAGAAGAACTGGGCGTGCCGACCTGTCGTTCGGCTGGACATGAGCCGTGGCGGGGCTACCGCTGCAGAGGTTAGGGCTTATCTCGACCGGGCGTTTGAGCAATACGAAAAAGAATACAACATCTCCGTCAAGCCTACCGATTCTCTGAGAAACCGCTTCCACGCCATCATTGCTACTGCCTATGAGCAGACGGGGCTGCAAGTTGCGGTTCTCATCGATGAATACGACTCCCCCTTGCAACACTCATGGAAAACTCCCGAACATGAGGGATGCACTGATGTTTATCGCAGTGTGTTCGCTATCTTGAAAGCGGATGACGAATACGAGAAATTTGTCTTCATCACAGGCATCACCAAGTTTACACAGATTTCGCTCTTCTCCGTTCTCAACAACATGAGCAACATCAGTTTTGACGCTCCCTACGCGTCGCTCTGCGGCATCACCAAGCAGGAAATCACCGACAATTTCATGCCGGAGATTGAGGCAATGGGAAAGAACAACGAATGGACGGTGGATGAGACTCTTGAGCAATTGAGGGCTAATTACGACGGATATCATTTCAGCCGCAGCAATATGGTTGATGTCTACAATCCCTTCAGCCTTATCAATGCGTTGGCTGATAGGGAAATCAAGAACTACTGGGCTTCGTCGGGCGCAACATCGTTATTGACTAAGTTTGTCGACGACTTCGAGATTCGCTTGCAAGACTTTGACCACAGTTCCCTTTTGGGACGAGTAGCCGAGACTTCCGACGTGACAGGCGGCGGAGCAGAATTGTTCCTCTACCAGTCGGGCTATCTCACCATCAAGGGGTATATGAATGGCGTGTATTTCTTGGGAATCCCCAACCAGGAGGTGCGTCAAGCGCTCAACGAGATGGTTTTACCCGCCCTTTCTCTGCGCAAGGGTAATGAAATGCAGTCCACCCAAGCATTCCTCTCCTACTATCTCAGCACTGGCAATCTGCCCGAGGCGAAGAAGTGCCTTAAGGCTCTCATTGCCGATGTTCCTTACAGCAACAAGAAACTTGCATCGATGGATATGGAGGAGCGCTATCGTTTGATTATGAGCACAATCTTCAACGCCATCGGTTGCCGAGTGGAGGTGGAGCACGTGCTTTCCACTGGCAGAATCGACATGGTGGTTGAGATATACAACTACGTTTACATCCTTGAGTTAAAACTAACCAACAACGGTGGCCTTGCTGCCGCTGAAAAACAAATTATTGATAACCGATACGCAGAGCCGTTCAAGGCCGACAAGCGAAAGGTGTTTGCCCTTGCCGTGGAATTGGACGACATGGGCAAAGGATTGATTGACTGGAAAGAAGTAAGAGTGTGATGGACAACGGCAAGGACGAAATACGGCTTACGGTGGTGGTGCCTTTCTTCAATGCGAGGCGGCACATCGGGGAGTGTGTCCATTCGCTGATGCGCCAGTCGCTGTCGCACGGCATCGAGTATGTGTTTGTCGACGACTGTTCGACCGACAGCACCGCCGACGAGATTGCCGCCATTGTCAAGGCTTATCCGCAACGCCACGCGCAAGTAGTGATGTTGCGCAACCAAGAGAACCGCGGCAGCGCCTACGCCCGTCAGCGAGGCATGGACGCCGCGCGGGGCGAGTTTGTGGTGCACTGCGATGCCGACGACTGGGTAGAGCCTGATATGTATGCCAAGATGCTGCGCGTGGCCGACTCCACGGGCGCCGATGTGGTATGCACACCGTTTGTCATTGAGCGCGCCGGTGGCAAGCAGGAAACCGTAAGTTTTCCGTCGCTCGACTATCCGCAACTCAATGCCATGCCGCTCGACACCCTCCACTGCTCGCTGTGCAACAAGATTATCCGCCGCCGCATCATTACCGATAACGGCATCCGCTTCTTCGAAGGCGTGAACTGCTGGGAGGACCTCGGGCTATGGTTTCGCATAGCCATCAGCACTCGCCGCATCGTAATCTACAACCGCCCGTTCTACCACTATCGCAAAACCACCGCCGACTCGCTCTCCACGGAGAGTATGGCGCGCGTGCTTGCCGACCATTTGGCGTTTGTGGAGTGCATGGAGCAATGGTTTGCGTCGAAGCCGGAGCGCTTGCGCCGTAGGTATGCAGAGTTTATCAGTTTTGCCAAGTTCACGGCAAAGATAAAGATGCTCCGCGGACGCCACTGCGACCTTGACCGCTGGAAAGCCACCTACCCGGAAACCAACAAGGGCATAATGGGTTACCGCAACATCCCGTACCTATACCGCCTGTGCTTCTACCTCGCCGACCGCCTGCCGCGCTGGATGGTGAAAACGGCATTTTTCCTCACTGGCAAACTGTAAGTACGACGGGACGCGCCTCGTCGAGGCGCAATGTCTTTAACCCCACGGCTTTAGCCTGGGGATAAGGCTACCAATCCGTTAATTGCGTACTGTAAGTACGCCACCGCACCATCTAAGATAAACTTGCGCCCTGTAGCGCCGCCTACGGGGCGCAAGTTGTTGCCTATCAGCCAGCCCCAGGCTGAAGCCTGGGGTTATCAATGCAGCGTCCCGACGGGACGCTCACCCTCGCCACAAGGCTTTTTCAGTCTCTTTTTTACAAAAAATTGCTGCAAAGGGTGGAAATGTGACGCTAAATGCCTAAATTTGTGAAATGGCGATTAAAAACTAAAAAAAGATTCACGTGGACACGATAGACTATAACTCCTTACACCTCACTCCCGAGCAGGAGGACCAGAACATTGAGAATGCGTTTCAAGACGTGCTCAACGGCTATCTGAAGAGCAATCACCGCAAGAAGGTGGAAATCATCAAGCGGGCTTACGCCTTTGCCAAGGAAGCCCACAAGGGCATACGCCGGCGTTCGGGCGAGCCCTACATCCTTCACCCTATAGCGGTGGCTAAGATTGTGAGTCAGGAAATTGGTCTCGGCTCTACGTCGATTTGCGCAGCGCTACTCCACGACGTAGTGGAGGACACCGAATACACGGTGGAGGACATCGAGATGAATTTCGGCAAGAAGATTGCCGTAATCGTCGACGGCCTGACGAAAATTTCGGGAGGAATCTTCGGCGACAAGGCGTCGGCGCAGGCGGAGAATTTCCGCAAGTTGCTGCTCACCATGGCTGAGGACATCCGCGTGATCCTCATCAAGATGGCCGACCGCCTGCACAACATGCGCACCCTCGGCTCGATGCTCCCGAGCAAGCAGTACAAGATTGCCGGCGAAACGCTCTACATCTACGCGCCACTGGCTCACCGCCTCGGCTTGTTTGCCATCAAGACGGAACTCGAGGATCTGAGTTTCAAGTACCAGCATCCTGAGCAGTACCGCGAGATTACGGAGAAAATCGAGCAGAGCAAGAACAACCGCGAGGAGGCGTTTAACGACTTCGCAGCGCCTATCCGCCAGAAACTCGACGCCATGGGTTTGCACTACACGCTGTCCACGCGTGTGAAGTCGGTCTACTCCATCTGGAACAAGATGGAAACGAAGCACGTGCCGTTTGAGGAGGTCTACGACCTCTATGCCGTGCGCATCGTGTTTGACTGCGACGAGAACGACAACGAAAAGACCATCTGCTGGGGCATCTACTCCGCCATCACCGACATCTACAGCCTCCACCCCACCCGCACACGCGACTGGGTGAGCACGCCGAAGGCCAACGGCTACCGCGCTCTTCACCTCACGGTGATGGGCAACGACGGCAACTGGGTTGAGGTGCAGATTCGCAGCCACAAGATGGACGACATCGCCGAGCGTGGCTTTGCTGCCCACTGGAAATACAAAATCGGGGAGAGCGACGAGGAGTCGGAACTCGAAACGTGGCTCAAAACCATCACCGACCTGCTCAAGGAGCCGGGCCCGAATGCGGTGGACTTCCTCGACACCATCAAACTCAACCTTTTCGCCACCGAGATTATCGTGTTCACCCCGAAGGGCGACCTCATCACGCTGCCTAAGGACGCCACGGTGCTCGACCTTGCCTACAATCTCCACTCCGAGATTGGCTCGCACGCCATTGCGGGCAAGGTGAACCACAGGCTGGTGCCTATCTCCTACAAGTTGCAGAGCGGCGACCAGGTGGAGGTGCTCACCTCCAAAACCCAACACCCTGTGCCCGAATGGCGGCAACTCATCTGCACCGCCCGCGCCAAAACGCGCCTCGATGCAGCTCTGCGCAAGGAGCGCAAGTCGATTTCGGAGAAGGGCGAAAAGATGCTGAAGGCGGTGGTGAAAAACCTTCCGCTCGACGAGTTCAACCGCGTGGTCACCAAGTTGATGGGCCACTACCATCTCGCCACCCGCGAAGAACTCTATCTCGCCCTCGGCAATGGCCTGGCGGAAATCTCCGACAACCTTGTGAAGAACCTCACCAAGAAGCAGAGCAGCGGCCTGCTCAACCGCTTGTGGCCATTCAGCAAGAAGCAGAGCGCCGAGCAGGAGGAGAAGCCCGAAGAAAAGCCTGAGGAAACTGCAGAGGCTACCGACAAGCCGAAAATCGACACGAAGAAAGTCTATATGCTGCGCACCGTCAACGGCGTGCGCAACTACAAGATAGCGCCATGCTGCAACCCTATCCAGGGCGACGACGTGGTGGGATACATCGACGACAACCAAGAGGTGGTGGTCCACAAGATGGACTGCGACGTGGCTACACGCCTAAAGAGCAGTTACGGCAACCGCCTGGTTGCCACCCAATGGGAGGAGTCGCCGCTTGCCACAACCTTTCTTGCCACCCTCTCAGTGGCGGGCATCGACCGCATGGGCATCCTCCAGGAACTCATCCACGAGATTTCCATCAACATGGCCATCAACATACGCCAACTCAGCATCGAGGCAAACCAGGGGCTGTTCACATGCATGCTTGTGGTGCGCGTCACGGATGCCGACGTGGTGAACCAACTCTGCCGCCAAATCAAGAAAATCGACGGCGTGAAGTCGGCTGTGAGAACAAGTTAGTGATACGTTTGTCATGAGTGATTTGAAGAAAATATTTGCAAGCAAGTACTGGATTCACGTGGCGTTTTTCGCTGTGGCGGTAATCCTGATTATCTATTTCGTGCCTGGCCGCGCCCACAAGAAGTATACCTACGAGGTGGGCAAGCCGTGGATGTCGGCAAACCTCTATGCGCCGGCGCAAATGACCATCGGCTACGACGCCGCCACGGAAAAGATGAAGCGCGACAGCATACGCGCGCAGTTTGTGCCTTATTTCACTCACGACAGGACCGTAGAAGCCGAACTGCTGAAGAAAATCGAGGAGACGCCGCTGCTCTTCCGCCAGGAGGCGCGCGCCGCCGTAGAGACGGTGTTTGCCGACGGCATCGTCGACAACAACATCTACGACTCCATCCAGAGCGGCAAACTCACCAAGGTGCGCATCCTCGAGGGCAACGTGGCTAAGGACACCATCTCGACCGCCAAGATGCGCTCTGCCAAGGAGGCGTACGAATATGTCGACGCGCGGACGCACATGGCGCTGACAATGTCGACGGTAAACTTCAACACCTTGCTGCGGCCAAACTACGTGATGGACGTGGTGAGCACGGAGAAGTCGTGGAAAAGCCAGTGCCAGACGGTGCTGGGACTGAGGGTAATCGACAAGGGCGAATCCATCATCTCGCGCGGCGAGAAGGTTACGGCGCAGGACGCTCTCGCCATCCAGGAATGCGAAAAGATTCTCCAACATGAGGAAAACACTGGCAGCCACTACCCCATTATCGGCTACACCGTGGCGGTGCTGGGCCTCCTGCTGCTGCTCTTCCTCTATCTCTACATCTACCGCCGACAGACCATTCTGGAGGACAAGCGCAAACTATGCTTCGTGTTGTTCATGCTCACTGCTATGACCGTGGCTGGCTACGCGCTGATGCACCGGTTTGTCTATGTGCCTATGCTCATACCTATCACGCTGATACCCGTGGTGCTGGTCACATTCTTCGACTCTCGCACTGCCTTCTTCGTGTCGGTGGTGCAAGTGCTGCTCTGCAGCCTTGTGGAAACGGGTGAGGCGCAACTCAACTTCATCATCCTTCACCTCGTGGCGTCTATCGTGGCTATCGACTCGCTTCAGGAACTCACCAAGCGGTCGCAACTGCTGCGCACTGCCTTCTGCGTGCTGGTGGCATACTCGGTGACCTATGCCGCCATGCGCATCATCGAGGACGGCAACATCTCGCAGATACAGTGGCCCATACTGCTGTGCTTCGTCATCAACGCTGTACTCCTGTCGCTGGCCTATGTGATTATCTTCGTGTTTGAAAAGGTGTTCGGCTTCGTGTCGAAAGTCACGCTCGTTGAACTCTCGGATATCAACAACCCGCTGCTGCTCGAACTCTCGGAGAAGTGCCCTGGCACGTTCCAGCATTCGGTGCAGTTGTCCAACCTCGTGTCGGAGGCGGCACGCGAAATCGGCGCTAACTCGCAGTTGGCGAGAGCGGGCGCAATGTACCACGACATCGGCAAGATGAACAACCCTGCTTTCTTCACCGAAAACCAGCACGATGTGAACCCTCACGAACTGCTCACACCAGAGCAAAGCGCCAAGATTGTGATACGCCACGTGACCGACGGACTGCGCATCGCCGAAAAAGAGAAACTCCCCGCCGAAATCCGCAACTTCATCATCGAGCACCACGGCAAGAGCGTTACGCGCTACTTCTACAACACCGCCTGCAACAACAACGGCGGCAACCCCGTCGACCCTGCGCCCTACACCTATCCTGGCCCTAACCCGCGCAGCAAAGAGACGTCGCTGCTGATGATGGCTGACGCCACCGAAGCGGCATCGCGAAGCCTCAAGGAATACAACGACGAGACCATCTCCAACCTCGTCAACAAAATCATCGACGGACAGATAGCGCAAGGCCTGATGAAAGACTCGCCGCTGAGTTTCCGCGACGTGGAGACAGTAAAGCGAGTGTTCATCGCCCGCCTCCGCACCATGTACCACACCCGCATCTCCTACCCCGAACTCAAAAAACCCGCCCAACCAGCAAACTAAGGGGGAGGGGAGCCCCGTCTGGCGAAGAGCCAGCGAGGACACCTACCCTCGCTACAAAGTTTTAGGATTCCGACTCCTAAAAGTGTGGAAAAATCGAAAGTTTTAGGCATAGAGTCCGAAAACTTTCGAGAATTGGCAAGTTTTCGGAGGCTGTGCCTATAATCGGAATGACGATTTACTTAGGAAAGACGGGCGGAAATTCCTAATTTTGCAGCCTTGGAAAGAAAAACGAAACGAGAATATGAAACTTACTGAACAACGGAGCAGCATGCTTCACGGCGTGCTGCTCATCGCACTTTTTGCGTGTGCCGCCTTCTACATCGGCGACATGAACTGGGTGAAAGCCCTGTCGCTTAGCCCAATGGTGGTAGGCATCGTGTTGGGTATGCTCTATGCCAACAGTCTGCGCAACAACCTGCCCGAAACGTGGGTGCCCGGCATCAAATTCTGCTCCAAGCGCATCCTGCGCATCGGCATCATCCTCTACGGCTTCAAACTCACATTTCAGGACGTGATGCACGTTGGCGTGTCGGCAATCGTGCTCGATGCCGTTATCGTGTGCGGCACTATCGCCATCGGCGTGCTGGTGGGCCGCTTGCTGAAGATTGACCGCGACATCGCCTTGCTCACATCCTGCGGTAGCGCAATCTGCGGCGCAGCAGCCGTGCTCGGTGTTGACGGCGCCATCCGTCCTGCGCCCTACAAGACTGCAGTGGCAGTGGCCACAGTGGTGATTTTCGGCACACTCTCAATGTTTCTCTACCCTATACTCTACCGCGCGGGAGTGTTTGTCCTCTCGCCCGACCAGATGGGACTGTTCACCGGTGCCACTGTCCATGAGGTGGCGCACGTGGTCGGCGCGTCAAACGCTATGGGCGCAGAGGTGAGCAACAACGCCATCATCGTGAAGATGATAAGGGTGATGATGCTCGTGCCTGTTTTGCTGGTGATTGCATGGAGCGTGGCGCGACGGGCAAAGAACGGTGGCGAAGCCGCTGGCGCGTCGAAGATCGTGATTCCTTGGTTTGCCGTACTCTTCCTTGTGGTTATCGGCTTCAACTCGCTCAACCTTCTGCCGGAGGGCTTAGTGGCATGGATAAACCAGTTGGACACCTTCCTGCTCACCATGGCGATGGCGGCACTCGGCGCTGAAACAAGCATCGATAAGTTCAAGAAAGCCGGTGTCAAGCCGTTTCTCTTGGCAGCCATCCTGTTCTGTTGGCTCATCGGTGGCGGCTACTGCCTTGTGAAGTACGCCCTCCCCGCTGTGATGTAGGCGGAGGCGACTCGCAGAGGCTCCAAAAAAGACGAGCGTGACAACATACTTTAATATATGTTGGTGTTGATTTTTAATTTTTTTTGCTTATGTTTGCAAAGATTTAAAAGCACTAAAACCAGAACATAACCATAGATGAAATCCTTAAAATCATTAATTCTGACGGCATTGGTCGTTACTCTGTGTGCCCTGAGCGCACAGGCAAAGATTAGTGTCGGCGCCGAGCAGGTGAGCGAATACGTGGCTCTGCTCAAAGGCAAGCGCGTGGCTCTGCTGAGCAACCACACCGGCATGGTAGGCAATGAGCATGTGCTCGACGTAATGCTCCGCAAGGGCATCAACGTGACCACGATATTCTCGCCGGAGCATGGTTTCCGCGGCAAGGCGGACGCTGGAGAAAAGGTGAAGAGCAGCGTCGACGAGAAGACGGGCATTCCCATCGCATCGCTCTACGACGGCAGCAAGCGCGAGCCGAAGAAGGAAATCATGGACAAGTTTGACGTAATCGTGACCGACATCCAGGACGTTGGGTTGCGTTTCTATACCTATTACTGCACTATGGTCGACCTGATGAATGCTGCTGCCAAGTACGGCAAGTCGTTTGTGGTGCTCGACCGTCCAAACCCCAACGGCATGTATGTCGACGGGCCAATCCTCGACATGAAATATGAGTCGGGCGTAGGCCGCCTACCCATCCCCATTGTGCACGGCATGACCCTCGGCGAACTCGCCACGATGGCCAACGGCGAAGGCTGGCTCAAGGACGGCAAGAAAGTGCCGCTCACCGTGGTGAAGTGCAAAGGCTACACCCACCAGAGCCGCTACGTGCTGCCTATAGCACCGTCGCCCAACTTGCCAAACATGCACGCCATCTACCTCTACCCGTCGATGTGCTATTTCGAAGCCACCCCAGTGAGCCTCGGCCGCGGCACCTCGAAGCCGTTCCAGGTGTATGGCCACCCAAACATGAAAGGCTACAAGTTCTCATTCACCCCGCGCAGCGTTGACGGCGCCAAAAACCCGCCGCAACTAAACAAACTCTGCCACGGCGTGGATCTCTCCAATCTTAGCGACGACGAAATCATAGCCAAAGGCATCAACCTCGAATACCTCATCGACGCCTACCGCAACCTCAACCTCGACGACCACTTCTTCCGCTCGTTCTTCGAGTTGCTGATTGGCCGCGGCGACATCCGCAAGATGATTGAGGCAGGCAAGAGCGCCGCCGAGATTAAAGCCACATGGAAAGCCGACGTTGAAAAGTTCAAGAAACAACGCCGCCCCTATCTCCTCTACGCTGAATAAAACAAACCCTTAAAACATAAACGATAAGCAATATGTCAACACCTTGGATAATACTTGCAACGATAGCGTTCTACTTCATTCTGCTGTTTGTAATCTCATGGATAACAGGTCGCAAGGCCGACAACGCAGGCTTCTTCACCGGCAACCGTAAGTCGCCATGGTATCTGGTGGCAATAGCCATGATCGGCGCCCCTATTTCAGGCGTTACGTTCATCTCCGTGCCAGGCTCCGTTGAAGCCAACGGATATGCCTACATGCAGATGGTGTTCGGATTTTTCGTCGGAGCGCTATTGGTGTCGCTGGTGCTCATCCCAATGTTCTACAAGATGAACCTTGTGAGTATCTACGGCTATCTCGAAAACCGCTTCGGTCTGGCAAGTTACCGCACTGGCGCATGGTTCTTCTTCATCTCCAAGATGCTCGGAGCCTCGGTGCGCTTCTTCGTGGTCTGCGTGGTGTTGCAACCGCTGGTGTTCGACGCCTTCGGCATCCCCTTTGCCGTCAACGTCATCATCACCGTGGCACTCATCTGGCTCTACTCATTCCAGGGCGGCGTGAAGTCGCTTATCTGGACCGACTCGCTGAAGACCGTCTGCCTCGTGGGCTCGCTCATCTGCTGCGTGGTGGTCATCGCCGGACAACTCAATCTTGGCATCGCCGACCTTCCAGGCGCTATAATGGCCGACAAGACAAGCCGGATTTTCATCTTCGACAATCCTTCCGACGACCAATACTTCTGGAAGCAGTTCCTCGCCGGTGTGTTCATCCTTGTGGCTATGACCGGTCTTGACCAAGACTTGATGCAGCGCACAATGAGCTGCAAGAATTTCCGCGACTCGCAGAAGAACATGATTGTTGCCAACTTCATGCAAATCTTCGTGATTGGGCTCTTCCTCGTGCTCGGCACATTGCTCTACATGTATGCCAACCGCAACGGCATCCACACCGAAAAGCCCGACGCCCTCTTCGGCGCAGTGGCTTGGAGCGACGGATTCCCTATGTTTATCGGCATCCTCTTCATCCTCGGCCTCATCGCCGCATCCTACTCGGCTGCCGGCTCGGCGCTGACGGCAATGACCACCTCGTTTACCGTCGACATCCTTCAAGCCGACAAGAAGCAGAACGATGCACAACTCACCTCTACGCGTAAGAAAGTGCACATCGCCATGTCGGTGCTGATGATTATCACAATCATCGTGTTCAACGCCCTCAACGACGACAGCGCCATCAACGCCGTCTATAGTCTCGCATCTTATACTTACGGTCCGATTCTCGGCATGTTTGTGTTTGGCTTGGCATGCAAAAAGCCTGTCAAGGACAAATATGTGCCCATTGTCTGCATCCTCGCCCCCATCATTTGCCTCGTGCTGCAAATGAACGACGAGAAGTGGTTCAACGGCTTTGAAATCGGCTTCGAACTGCTGCTCATCAACGCAGCGCTCACAGCCATCGGACTGGCACTCTTGATAAAGAAACAACCAGCATTAAAACAAGTCAACTAACAAATGGCACGCACACTTCTAAACAAGTACATTTGGATTCTCGAAACAATTGAACGCTACGGGCAGATTACCCGCACCGAACTCAACCGCCTATGGCAGGCCAACAGCCTGTCGAACGGCGAACCGCTGGCGCGACGCACGTTCTACAACTACCGCAACAGCATTGAGGAGATTTTCGGCATCTCGATACGCTACAACGTTTCCACGTTTGAATACTACATCGAGAATGTCGACGCCACAGGCGAATTCAGCGGATGGCTCATCAACTCGGTGTCGATCAGCGGAATGCTCAGCGACGCCGGCTCAATTGCCGACCGCGTGATGCTCGAGGAAGTGCCCTCGGCACGCAACTATCTCGCCACGGTGATCGACGCCATCAAGAAATCGCGCAAGGTGAAATTCTCCTACGCGCCATTCTACCGCAGCATGGCAACCGACGGCATCATCATTGAGCCCTACTTCCTGCGCATCTTCAAGCAGCGATGGTACATGATTGGCTACAACGCCAAGGACAAGATGGTGAAAACCTATTCGCTCGACCGCGTACACAACCTCACTCTCACCGAGGAGCAGTTTGAAGATCCGGGAATAAGCGTGAAGGAATTTTTCAAGAACTTCTTCGGCATTATGACCTCGAAGGGCGAAGCGCGCCACGTGGTGCTTCGAGCCGACAGCGAGCAGGCAAAGTATCTGCGCGCCCTGCCGCTCCACGCCTCGCAGCACGAGACCACGGGCGACGGCTACAGCGACTTCGACTACCGCATCTGCATAACCTACGACTTCATCCAGGAGATTCTCTCCAAGGGCAGCCGCATCACCGTCATCGCCCCCAACGAACTGAAGGTGGCGATTGTGGAAGAGTTGCGCAAGTCGCTCGCCAACTATGAGCCGTAAAACGACATTTCTGCCACAAAAAGCGATAATTGAGGAATTATTATTTGCGGCACATGCGTCTTTGCTACGTGGAAATGAGTAATTTTGCATCGTGTTAAAGCGTATTC
>CAVEIP010000005.1:0-31691 GCA_963615935.1 [Ruminococcus] lactaris
ATATTCATTCCACAAAGGTACTGATTTTTATTTTATCCCCAGGGTTTTTCTACTGAGACTAATTTGTTATCGACGGCGCTCAGTGAGGCGTTGTCTCGGCCTAGGTTGTGAGCTCCGTCGGAACCCCGTGGTTACAACACGATGCCCCCGATGGGGCACTTACAGGTGTTTCTAGCCGTTGCTTTTGCGGGCGATAAGGACGGTGGCGTAGGCGGCGATGCCTTCTTGGCGGCCGGTGAAGCCGAGGCGCTCGGTGGTGGTGGCTTTCACGGAGATGTTGTCGGGGTCGCAGCCGATGCATTCTGCCATTGCCTGCTGCATGGCTGGGATGTGGGGATTCATTTTTGGCGCTTCGGCGCAGATGGTGATGTCGGCGTTGCCGAAGATATAGCCTCGCTCGTCGAGAAGTTTTGCTACGTTGCGCAGCAGTTTCTTGCTGTCGATGCCCTTGTAGGCAGGGTCGGTGTCGGGGAAATGGTGACCGATGTCGCGCAAGGCGGCTGCACCGAGAATGGCATCGCAGAGAGCATGGATAGCCACATCGGCATCGCTGTGGCCAAGCAATCCGAGAGTGTGTTCAATCTTCACGCCGCCAATCCACAGTTCGCGGTTTGGCACGAGGCGGTGCACGTCAAATCCGAAGCCGGTGCGAAAGGGTAGAGCCATAGACTTATTTCTTACCTAAGAGGTGTTTTAGACCGTCCATATCGAATGTGAGCGAGAAGCGCAGTGTTTGGTCGAGTGGGCTGTTTTGCGCAGTGGCAATCATGTATGCCGCATCGAGTTGCACCACGTGGAGCGAGAAGCCGGCACCGAAAGAGAAGTATTTGCGGTTACCTTTATTTTGATTCTCGTAGAAATATCCGGCGCGCACGAAGAACTGCTGGTTGTAGTTGTATTCGGCACCCACGGAGAGAGTAATTTCCTTCAATTCCTCTTTGAATCCGCCTGGAGCGTCGCTAAACGACTTGAAGATACCCGAGATCGACGACGTGTTGCGCCAGTCCTCTAGGGCATTCTCGTAGCCGTCCTGGTCGTAGTTGCCTTCGTCGTCGGTGTAGTCCGACTGGCGCGGGCGTGTAGGTACGAGCAGTTTGTTGGCATCAACGGAAAGAGCGAGGTTGTGGTATTGCGCAAGTGGGAAGGTGAAGGTTGTACCGAGGCGGAAATTGGTAGGCAAGAATGCTGGATCGTTACCGTCGTTGTACGAAACCTTCGAACCGATGTTCGAGATATTGAAACCCCACGACCATTGGCACTCGTTGCGGCCAATCACGGGATAGGTGGTGAGGAAGCCGGAGATGTCGGCGGCAAATGCCGACGCTCCTTTTTGCTGTTCAGCCGAGTAGGCATCGGAGAATGCCAAGTCGGAATAGATGTAGCGCAGAGCCACACCCATGGAGAACGATTCCGAGAGTTTGCGTGAGTAGCCGAGGTCGAACGCCATTTCGTAAGGGTTCACCGAGTTGGTTACCGTTCCAGCGCCGTCGGTCATGTTGATTTCGCCGAGCGAGAAATAGCGCAACGATGCGCTGACCGCCTGATTGTCGCCACTACCGATTTTCCAATAGCCCGAAAGGTTGGCAAGGAAGATGTCGTTGACCAACTTGCGCAACCAAGGAGTGTAGGAAAGGCTGACGGCGGCGGTGCTGTAGGCAAACGCGTATTTAGAAGGGTTCCAGTACTGCGAGTAGGCGTCAGGCTCTGTAGCCGCGCCGAGGTCGCCCATAGCGGCACCGCGGGCATCAGGGGCGATGCTGAGCGATGTAACGCCGGTTTGCACTGGGTTGAATTGGTTTTTACCGCTTTCGTCGGCAATCGCTGGCATGGCTGTCAATGCCACGAGGGCGATTATGATATACCGTTTTAAATTCATCTTTTTCGAATGATTGTTTACTTTAATAAACTTGAAACGGCGGTTTTTATTGTTTTACGACTACTATTTTTTTAGATGGCAGACTTTTGCCCTCGATGATTGCGGTCACATTGTATACGCCTTCGGTCAGTCGGGTGCCGTTGTTGTCGCAGCCATCCCAAGTGTATGGGAAACTAACGGCGGAGCGCATCTTCACACTGCCGTCGGCACTGGTCACCACGAGTGTGCCGTCGGTTGAGTCGGCGTCGTCGAGGCCGAATGTAACGTTGTCGGTTGTTACCGCAGTGGTGCTCATTGACAGTGTAGCGCCAGTGTTTCCTTCAACGAAGAATGCGATGGTGCGTGTCGCGACGTTGCCTGCTATGTCTGCCACGGTGAGTTGCAGGGTGTGGCGGCCAGAGGTCAGGTTGTATATCGGTTGGTCGACGATGCATTTGTCCTGACCGTCGAAAGTGGTGCCAGTGAGGGCGTAGGTGTGGTCGCCGCCGTCGAGCGAGAGATAGGCAGTGGTGGCGATTTGCTCGGTTGAGGTGTTGAGGGCAACGTTGTCGCTGATGGTGGCGTGCACACGGATGGTGCTGTCCACGGTCATGCCGTCGCGGAAGGAAGCCTTGTCGCCGAGATAGAATTCCGAAATCGTAGGCGCTACGGTGTCGTCGCTATCAGCCGACTTTGTGCGGTCGAGGTGCAGACCGTTGTAGAAGCCCGACACGACTGTGCCGCCATCGGAAACCGCAACGGTTTCCAACGGTTTGGCATTGGCGTCGGTGGTTGCGCTGTTTGGCACAATCAGCGTTGCCGTAAATTCGCCGTTGACCACTTTGGCCGCCGTTGTTGCCAGTTCGACGCCGCGCTGCGTCAGTGTTTCTTCGTTCTGCTTCATGTAGAACTGCTCAGAGTCAAAAAGTGTAATCTTGGCATCGCCGTTAAACTCTGTGTCGACCTTGCCCTCTGAGTTGGCAACATAGCCTGTGAGAGTAATCGGCTTCATTGTGCCAACCGCAACAGAGTCGGTCTCTTCGGAGCCGTCGACGGTGGCGATGTGCGTGCGGCTATGCGGCAAATCAACCCTTATGGCTGGGTCGCCAAACAGCTCGAATTTGAGTCGGTTGCGTGAGCGGTCTTCGGTGAAGTTCTTTGCTAACATCAGCACGCGGCCCCAAGTCTTGGCGTAATTGCCGTAGTAGCGTGTGCTGTTTTCGCTGATGCCGAGGTATTTTGCAAATGCGTCGGTCATCTGTCCGTTGAGCGAGGTGTAGGCTTCGCGTGAAGCCGACACGGCAGCGATGATGCCGCCGTTGGGGTTGAGCATCAGTTTGTCGAGCACGGTGCTGATGCCTCCGTCGAAGCGGCCTATGTCGCACGATGAGAAGTACATCATAGGTATGGCTTCATATTTTGTGTCGACTGCCTGCTGGAGAGTCAGGAAGTTGACCGACTTGGTTGTTGACGTAGGATTGGAGTGGCCGATGAACAGCACGAAATTCTGACCGGCATTGAGGTTTTCCACAAACTTCTCGCGCGAGCCGTTGAGATTGTCAATCTGGTCGTATGCCTCGATGTAGATTTTGTTGAAGTTCACAGCATAGTTGTCGGCATCGCTGGCCGACGACGTAGCCTCGAGATTGAAATTGCTGATGAACGATTCTGTTTGCTTTGTGTGGATGAATGAGTCGCCGTTTTCGCCAATAAGGAGCATGTTGTTTTTCCAAGTGTCGCTCTTGTCGTTGCGGTGATTCATGTAGTTGAGGAGTTTGTCCACGTAGGTCTTCGCGTCGGAAGCCGAGACAAACTGCACCCTGCCAATCGACAGCGAAAGGTATGCGCTGCCGCTTTCCACATTCTGCGCATAGTCGCTCATCACGCCGAAGAAATCGTCGGTGGCATAGGACGTCACGGCATGGTTGCTGGCGTCGGACTCGTAGGTGACGAGCATATCGTCGGGGTCGCCGCCGAAGATGCATCGGTTGTCGTAACTGCCGCCGCCGAAGAGCATAAGATATTGTATCTTCATAGGGTCGCGGTCGTAGAACATGCGGCACAGTTGGCGATAGGCCATTGCGCTACGCATGCCGTAGCCAAACTCGTTGTATACGTCTTTGTGGTCGACCACCACAACGTCAAGGCCATCCACTGTGCGGTGGTATTCGGCAAGGCGGTCTGCCTGCTCGCGGAGTTTTGCGGTGGTGATTATCACCATGTCGGGTGCAGAGAGCGCATGCAGATTTTGGTTGGCAACATCGCCTGCGAAGGAAACGTGCTTCTGCTCCTTCGACGTGTCAAACAGGGCGAACTCTACATAGGCTTCCGATGATGGTGCCATAACAACTTTGGCAACGCCATCGCTGCCTTGCAGCAACGGATAGTCGACTGGCGACGATGTGAGGCACACGTTTTCAGTTGGTTTGGCAACGAGCCACAGTTTGGTAGACTCGTTGGCTCCGCTGAACTGCAGACCCGTGCTGCCGTTTGGCGCCATCTTGACCATGTAGCGCATCTGCGACGAGTCGGCGGGGAGAGCCAGCGCTGAAGTGTAACTTGTGGAGATATAGTCAATTCGCGCGATTGGCGCTTGGCTGGCAAGAGAAATCGTCACGTTTGTCTTCCCTTCGTTGGCGTAGGTGTCGGCCACGGTGGTAGAGCCAGAGAGGTTATACAGTTTGTAGATTGTGGCATCGGTTGTTGCCGTAAGGTTCTTGTTGGCAATCTCATTGCCGTTTACAACCACCGACAGCGTGTTTGACTCGCACTTTACGGCGGTGGATGTGTTGACCATCACGGTAGAGCCGCTGATAATGCCTGGAGTGGAAAAGTCGATGTCGTATTTACACGATGCCGAAAGGTCTTCGCCGAGAAACAGTTTGCCCGAGCGGGTAGGGTTGACAAGGTCTTTCTTGTGCCAGACTGTTGCCACGCCAGTGGTGTACCATGCGCTTGGTTTGCTGAGGTCGTCATCGGCGGTTGGCATTTGCTGCATCTCAAGCGCCTCGATGTCCGCACGGTCGGTGAGGAAGTAGTAGCAGTCGGCGGTGTATGGGTTGGTGGTTATTGTCTTGGTAAGAGTGAAAGAGGTGTAGTCCTTCAGAGTGCTCTTCTCGTAGGCCAAACCTTTGGCATAGAAGTAGAGTTTGCCGTTTTCGTGGAGCGCTGCCACTTGTTCAAGGTCGTCGGTGATGAGGGTTGTGTAATTCTCTGTAGGACATATACCGCCCTGGCCAAACACCTTTACTGCCGACGGGTCGGAAAAGCCGAAATCGCGCAGTTGTTGCTCAGTGATTTCGTATACGCCCGTTTCGCCGACTTTGATTTTTACCCATTTGCCAGTGGCGAGAACCGAAGTGCTTTTAAACGTGGTTGTTGCCAAACTGCTTGCGGCAGTTAGAATTGACAGGGAAAGCAATACAAGTGTGCGTTTAACCATATCTGAAGTCTATTTAATTCTGATGTGAATCGATGGGTTGTCAGCGATTGTTGCCGTCACGGTGTCGTTGATTATGGCATCGTGCTGCTCGCCGGTTTCAATAATTATGAGGTCGCCGATTTTGAGTGTGAAGTATCGGCTTGCTATTTCAATGCAACGGTCGAAGTCGGCAACCGAAGGTGTTGCCACACGCTCGACTTCGGAGTCGTTGATGGTGAGCACGGCATCGCACTTGCCCAGTTGCGTAGCGGTGGTGGTGTCCATCTCGCCCGTGATTGCCGCGGCGTCGAAGGCGGTGGCAATGGCTGTGGGCATACCGTCGGCTTTCAGCCTGTCGAGGAGGCCGCTTGCCTCAAACACCAGGCACAAACCAGCCTCCTCGTAGTAGCGGTTGGCAAACTTTTGCGCAATGTTTTTGCCGAGGCGGCAGATGTGGACGGCAGTTGCCATGCGGTAGCGGAAACTGTCGTCGAAATCAGGCACGAAGAATGGTTTGCCGCTCTTCTGGATGGCGGAGTCGGGGATGATGTCGATTTCCGGTTTGCTCGATATGTTTTTGAATTTTATGATTTTCATTTGTTGCCGTTGATTCGGTTGTACATGACAGCCAGATGTGCGTAGATGGAAGTGTTTTGAATCACAACATTTTCATCTACCTTGATTCGGAACGGAGTGAAGTTCCAGATGGCGCGCATGCCGTTTGCTACGAGCAGGTCTGCCGACTCCTGTGCGTGCTCTACTGGCACGGCGAGGATGCCTATTTCAGCATTGTACTGCTTTTCGCGCTCGGCGAGTTCGGAGATGTGGTAGATGGGGATGCCGCATATCTCGGTGCCTACGATTTTCTCGTCTACATCGAAGCCAGCCACGATGTGCAAGCCGAACTGCATAAGTCCGGAGTCGCGAATCAAGGCTGAGCCAAGGCTACCTGCGCCAATCATGAATGCGGTGTGGTCGTTGTGGAATCCGAGAAAGTTCGATAGTTCGGTGGCAAGCGTTTCCACTTGGTAGCCTATCCTTGTTTTGCCCTTGATGTTGAGAAACGAAAGGTCCTTGGCTATCTGCGAAGCGTCGACGTTGATTTTTCTGGATATCTGTGTTGATGAGACATATTCTATATCTTGAGCGCGCAGCATGTTGACGTAGGCAAGATACCACGGCAAGCGTCGGAGCGTTGGCTCCGGCAATAGAATTTTACGACCATCCTCGTTCATTGTGATTACTCTATTTTTAAATCTTCTAACAATTTGCAAAAATAGCGTTTTTTCTCAAATGTTGCAAGAGCCAGCGCTATTCTGCCGCCACGGCTATGCGCTGTGTTATAGAGGCTTCGTCGCTGCCGTCGGCAGAGACTGTGGCTCGGTAGATGTAGATGCCGCGCTGCACTCTGCAACCGCTGCCGTCGGTGAGATTCCAAGTGATAGGCATTGACTTGAACATGTCGCTGCGCCCCGTCGTTGTTGAGGTCCAGATGGTGTGGCCCATCATGTCGTAGATGCCCATGTTGACGGTGAGCACTGCGTCAGGACGGTCGTGCACCACGTAGAATACAGCCTTCTCCTTTGCCGGGTTGGTGGTGGAGTAGATTCTGAAGAGTTGAGGCTTCGTGCCTTTGGCCACATTGAATGTGATTGTCTTTTCCGACATGTTGCCCACCACGTCCCACACGCGCAGCATCAGCGAGTGGCTGCCGTTGGTGAGTTCGTCCATCTGATAGTTGATGTGGCTCACTCCGTCGGCATCCTGCGTGTAGTAGTTCTCGAGCCCAGAGATGGTTGTTGTGCCGTCGACGATGGCGGTGATGGAGTGGCCAATGTCGGCGGTGGAGATGTTGATGCCCGACTCGTCGTAGAGGTCGGCAATGAGGTATGGCGTCTCGTTGACCGTGTCGCCGTCTTTGAACGAGGTGGTGTTGAGCGCAAGCGTGCGGATCTCGGGCCCGGTAGTGTCGTCGATTTCCGACTCGTCGAAGCCGTAGATATAGAAGTCGGTGCTTTCACCGATGGCGTCTTCACTGTCGTTGCTTGCGTAGAGGCTCACAAGGGCTGGCGTGTAGTTGTTGACGATGCCCGCCGGCATGCGGAATTTCAGTTTGAACACACCGCTACGGATGGAGTCGGAGCCGATGTAGAGGCGGTTGGTGTGGTCTTGATATGTGACGCGGCATTTCTCGTCGGTGTCGGTGCCGCCTTCGTAGTAGCCGTTGGTGGTTATCGACACTTCTGCATCGTAGATTGTCGCTGTCAGCGAACCGTTGTAGGTGGTCATTACCACGCCGTCGGCGTCCACAACCTTGCCCTCGAGAGTCACCTCTTGGCGCGCTTTCGTTTCGGGTTTTACGTCGCCGTCGGTCGATGTGCCGTTGACGGCGGTCAACTGTATGTCGTATTTCGGATATTTCAACCGCAGCGCAGGGTCGCCGATGAGGGCGTATTTGAGGCTGTGTTCAAGGTTTTTGGTCGATACCGACGTTTGTCCCGTTGATGAGGTGTAGCGGGAGTGGGTATAGGCATAGTTGTTCTTGATGTTTTTTATCACATCACCGAGGCGTGGCATCTCGCCGTTGCTCTGCGGCTTAAACATTTCAGCGCCCATGGCACGCGTGAGGTCGCCGTTGCCCGAGATGGCGGTTACGCGCGAGGCTGTGAGCAGGCCGATGAAGCCGCCGCGGGAGTTGAGAAACAGCACCTCGCCGCCTGATTCCGAAGGCGAATCCCAGCGGGTGAATTCGCAGGTGGCGGTGAAGGCGAATGTTGGGTGACTGTAGTAGAACTCGTCCTCGATGTCGGGCCAGCGCAACAGACTGTTGTGGGTCCACGAAGTGGGGTTGGCGTGACCTACATAAGATGTGACTAGCACACCGTTCTTGAAGTTTTGCAGCATTTGCGTATGCGCCTCGGGGAATGTGTGGCCGGAGCCGTTGGAGGTGGCGGTGAATGAGTCGAGGAATAGGCGCTGGATGAAGTAGTTGCTACCGCCGTTGACCTTCAGACTATCGATGGCGTTGTTGGAGTCGCGCATATGGATGCCGCTGTCGCCGTCGTCGGCAATCATCATGATGCGGGTCTTCCAGTTGCCCATGTCGGCATTTGTGGCGTAGTCGGAGATTTTCTGCACAATGTCGGTTGCCTCCGTGCTGCTTTTCACAGGTATGCGGCCGATGCCGATACACATCTTGCGCGAGGAGGTGCGTCCGGCGTTGGAGCCGTCCTCAAGGAAGCCGTAAACGTCGTCGGTGTTGAAACTGCTGCTCTCGCTCGTGTAGTCTTCCGACTCCCAAGTGAGCAGGGTGGGGTACGACAGCGATTTTGCTTGCGTGGAGATGCGGCGGTTGTCGAAAATGGCGCGTCCAAAGAGCAGAAGGTAGCGGAACTTGTCGTTGCTGTAGTCGGCAGCGGAAGCCGTGCGGTCGTACCACATCTTTGCCACTTTGCGGTATGCCATTGCGTCGGGTGTGCCCGACGAGAATTCGTTGTAAATCTGGTTGTCGGTGAGCACCTGCACCTTTATGCCGTCGTTGGAGCGGTGAAATGCCGCCAAACTCTCAGCTTGGCTCTTATAGGCCGATGGGGTGATGATGAGCATCGTGGGCGACTCGAGGGCGTGGATGTCTTGGTTCGCAACGTTTTCCACAAACGTAGGCGTGGGAAACGTTGCCGACGGAGTGAACGCTATGTATTCACGCAATCCGCTGTCGGTCTGCCGGAACGTGGCAACCGAGCCCGAGAGCGTGTGGTTGACCGATTTTGGCGCATAGGCGGTGGTAACGTCCCATATCTGTACATTCTCAGATGCTCCAGAGATGGAAAACACGCTGTCGCGGCATTGTGTGGTGTTGCTGCGGAAGTCCATCGACGACTCCGAGAGGTTGAGGTTGCGCAGATAGTTCACCGTGATGTAGTCGAGGTTGGCAAGGCGTGCCGACGAGCCTGTGGGGAACGCCAGTTGCAGGGTCATCTTGTTGTCCACGTCGCTGACCGTGCCAATCGACGATGCTGTGGTGCAGATGTCGTACTCGCTCGAGCCGCTGAGAGGCGAAACGCTGATGCTCATCACCTGCTTGCCCGATGAGGTGACTGTGAGCGGGCGCGATGCTCCGGATGTGTGGTAGGCGGCGAAGGCAACTTTTGCGGTTACTGGCGTACCGCTAACGTGGTCGGGCAGGGAGAATGTGAAACTCTGTGTGGTGCTGCTGCGAAAATCCTCGCCAAGGAGCGTGCGGCCGGTTGTGCCCGCCGACGAGAGTTCCTGCTCGTGGTAGGTGCGTGCTGTGGTGGTGGTTATCACCTTGTCGGAAGCCGCTGTGGCTTCGGCAGTTGTGGCCATCTCAGCCGCGGCGATGTCGTCGCGGTCGGTGATGAAGTAGTATCCCGCCGAGGCATAAGGATTTTGCTGTTGCTGATAGCGCAGACGGCCTGTGCTTTCGGTCCACGACACGTTGCCCTGTGCATAGAACAGGATTTTTGAACCTGACACCAACGTTGGCACTTGCGGAAGGTCGTCGACATATCCGTTGCCCATGATTTCCGAAATCATGGCGCCGCCGTATCCGAAAATCTTCACCTTCGAGATGTCGTTGAATCCCCAGCCTGAGAGTGTGGACTTCGAAATCTGGTAGATGCCTGAGTCTTCGACCTTTATTTTTACCCATTTGCCCGATGAGAGCACCGACGACTCGGCATAGGTGGCTGCCGCACGGGCGTTGGCCGTTGCGAGAACAGCAACGAGTGTTAGTATGATGTATCGTAGAGTTTTGTTCAACATTGTTCAGCAAAGTTTTGAATACAAGCGGGCGCAACACCCCCTTTCCTTATATTAACGTATTCAGTTGCCGTTTATTGTTGCATAGAGAAGGTTGGCGGTGGCAATTGCTGCCGCTGTGCTGTCGGCATACTGCTTCCACTGCTCTCTGTTGCTGTGCCAGATGTCGAGGTCTACGTCGCCGCCGATGCCAGGAATCGACCCTTTGTGGCTATATTGCCAGAATGTCCAGCCCTTGTGGGTGGTGGGCTTCGACAGCGAGCAGAGCCACATGCCGCAGTCGGCAAACTCGTCGCGGATATGCTTGTCGAAGCCGTTCTTGTTGCTGTAGATAATCACTGGATAGCCATAGGATGTGAGGTGGTCAACCATGTCGTGTACCTTGCGCGTTACCTTGTCGGCTGGCGAATAGGGGTTGGAGTGCGACTCAACATCGACCACGAGTGGCAAGTCCAATGGCTTGCCTGCCACTGCTTTTAGCAGGTTCTTTGCTTGGACGGTGCCGTCGACGTTGAAGCGAAAAAAGTGGTAGACACCCACCTTTAGCCCAGCGGCACGCGCTTCGCTGATGTTGCGTGCGAGTTGGCTGTCGTTGAACGTAGCGCCTTCGGTGGCTTTGACGAAAACGAAGTCGATGCCTGAGGTCTTGGCTTTCTGGAAGTCGACCTCGCCGTTGTGCGCCGACACGTCGATGCCTGTCACTGGGTAGCCCTCGATGTCGACATTCTCGACTGTGGAGTAGATGTTGCCGTTGAGAAACGTGATGGCGGCAATTGCCATCCCGACAAACAGCAGCAACATTATTGCTATCAGTGCTATGCTTCGTTTTCGCAGTGCCATGGTTTGCTATTTTACTTGTGAAAAACTCTTCCCGTTCCAGTGGTAGACGATTTTGTCCTTCACCCATGGCGTCACTACTGCTGAATCCTCGCGCGAGATGTACTTGGAGAGCGAGAGCCGCGCCTCGATGTCGCCGTCTGAGAGGAAGGTGTAGTCAATCAGCGGAAAGTCGATTTTTTCGGCGATTTCCGCTTTTTGCTTCTTGTTGCCGTTGAGGAAATCCTCTGTGGTTGGCTGTTTTGGAAAAACCTTCGCTGCGTCGGCCATGTCGAAGCGCAAGCGGCAGTCGGTGGCGGGCATGCGCACGCGGTTGACAACGCCGAAAAACTTGTCGCCCGACTTCAGTGTGTACATTCTCACCTCGGTTTCCGAAGCGTCCGACGTGAGGACCTTCATGTAGTGGTTGCCGGCAATCGAGTCGATCGACACCTTGCCGCCGAGGCGCGAAGGCATTTGCTTCTTCATGCCGCTGGCATAGTAGTCGAGCATGTCCATGCGGTTGGTCTGGTCGATGACGTCGAACTCGTCGGAAAAGAGAAAATAGTCCGACACCGACTCGATGGTGACGGTGTCGGAGTCGACGGCGGCAGTGTCGGCGGCAGTGTCGGCGGCGGCAATGCTACCCGATGACTGAGGCACCGGGCGCGCACCGGCATAGGCTGCCGACAATGCTGCTATGGCGAGAATTGCGTAGTACGGTTTCATCGTTATCGTTTGCTTTTTTTGCTCTTTTTCTTGAACTTGCCGAAGTTGTCGTCGCTCTCGTGGCGGCCTTTGCTGTTCGACTTGCGCTCCGAACTGTGGGTGTAGTCGCGGTCGGGGTCGGCAATCTCGGCGTAGAGACGTTTGCCGAAGTAGCGCGCGTTTTTGAGTGCGGCAACGGTGCGGCGCGCCTCGCCTTTCTTCACGTCGAAGAGGGCATAGCCGGGGAACAGGTCGATGCGGCCTACTTCCACGCGTCCTTCCATATTTTGGTTGAGGGTGTCGATGAGTCGTGCAGGGAAGAATCCGTCCGCCTTGCCAGCGTTGACGTATACTCGTTCGTAGCCTTGCTCAGCCGTGCGGCGGTCCTTGTTGGCGCGTGAGCCCGACTTGCTGCGAGGCTCTTTGTCGTCGCGCGGCTCTCTCGCTTTGCGTGGCTTGCGCTCTTCGTAGTCGATGGCTTCGGGCGCGTCCTTATAGTATTCGAGCAGTCGGTTGAACTCGAGGCTGACGATGCGTTTGAGCAGGTCGTTTTCCGACAGCCATTCGAGTTTCTTGACGATGCCCGGCAGATATTTCGATATTTCGTCTTCGTTGACCTTCACCTTTTCGATGCGGTCAGCGAGGTTGTAGAGTTGCTTCTCGATGATGCGCTGAGGCGTAGGCACGGACCCCTTCTCGAAAGTCTTGCCAATCTTCTTCTCGATGATGCGCAGACGCGACTTCTCGCGCGAATGGATGATGGCAACCGACACGCCCGTCTTACCAGCGCGGCCCGTACGTCCGCTGCGGTGGGTGTAGGTGGCTGGGTCGTCGGGCAGGCCGTAGTTAATCACGTGGGTGAGGTTGTCCACATCGAGGCCGCGCGCCGCCACGTCGGTGGCAACGAGCAGTTGCAGGGTGTGCTCGCGGAACTTCTTCATCACTGTGTCGCGCTGCATCTGTGAGAGGTCGCCGTGGAGCGCGTCAACGTTGTAGCCGTCGGCAATGAGATTGTCGGCAATCTCCTGTGTTTCGCGGCGCGTGCGGCAGAAGATGATGCCGTAGATGTTGGGGTTGGAGTCGGCAACGCGCTTGAGGGCGAGGTACTTGTCCTTGGCGTTGACCATATAGTAGACGTGGCGCACGTTTTCCGAACCTTCGTTGCGTGTGCCTATGACAAACTCTTGCGGGTTGTGCATATAGTTCTTTGCAATCTTTGCAATCTCGTCGGGCATGGTGGCTGAGAACATCAGCATCTTGCGGTCGTCGGGCACGTTGTCGAGGATTGCGTTGATGTCGTCGAGGAAGCCCATGTTGAGCATCTCGTCCGCCTCGTCGAGTATTACGGTGTGTACACCCTCGAGGTTAACCTCGCCGCGCTTGATGAGGTCGAGGAGACGGCCAGGGGTGGCAACGATGATCTGTACACCCTTGCGCAGTGTGCGAATCTGGCTTTCGATGCTCGAGCCGCCGTACACGGGCAGCACGCTCAAGTCGGGAGTGTACTTGGCAAAGTCGGCAAGGTCACCGCCGATTTGCAGACAAAGTTCGCGCGTAGGCGAGATGATGAGCGCCTGTGGTTGGCGGCGCGAGGTGTCGGTGCGCTGTATCACCGGCAAACCGAAAGCGGCAGTCTTGCCCGTACCCGTCTGGGCGAGGGCCACAACGTCGCCGTCTTCGTGGAGCAAGTGGGGGATTACTTTTTCCTGCACAGGCATCGGGTTTTCGAAACCCATGTCTTTGATAGCGTGTAGCAGGTCTTCTCTAACTTCTAATTCTTCAAATGTCATCTAATAAATCGTTTTCTTGTTTTCATTCAGCGCACTCTGCCCCAAATTTACTGCAAAGATAGTGCAAGCCGAGTGAAGAGCAAAACAAGCTTGCTTGATTTTGCTCCATGTAATTAAGGTGTAATGTGAAAAAATGAAAACAGGGCAAAGGGTGTGAATGGGGGAGCCTCGTAGAGGCGGAATGTTTTAAAACCCCATGGCTTCAGCCTGGGGCTAGGCGTCTATCAGGTATTTGCGTGCTGTAAGTACGCCACCGCACCATTTCCAAACGGCAACACCCCTGTAACGCTGCTTACACCCTGACTGGGCGTTTTGGTCAGGTGGAACAACGAAATCACGCTTCTTTCCCTTCGCTCCATTTCTGAAAAAAATGTTGCTTTGTCGTAAAAAATTGAATAGGGTTTAAATGTTACTTTCATTGATTTAGAAATATTAACACAACGCGGCAGAATGTGCAGGCTGATGTGTTGGTTAAAAATATCTAAATAGAGCCGATGTAATTTCGCCTTGCGCTATGTAGCTCTTTTTAATCGCGCAAAGTGATAGAATAATCTGGGAAACGCTGGCAAATAGTAAAATATGTTATACAACATACTTATTAAACAATATTATAAAATAAGATTGTTTAAGCAGATTTCTTTGATAAATTTTAAAAAATGGGCTCTGAAACGTAAAAAAACAATTACAATTCTTGCATTTTATAAAATTACGGAGTATGTTTGTAGGCAAGATAGTGCAAAGTACGCCTAAAACGATTGCCGTTGCAGAGCCTGTCTTACAAAAGTCGACTCAAAATGAGAGACACTAATATAAAACTATGTTTAATCTGAATCAAGTATGGACAAATTTGCTGAACGAAAAAAATTTACTTCATGTAAATTAGTTGCGGCTGCTGCAGTCGCAATGTGTTTGCTAGGCAGTGCGGGATACGAGGCTAACGCCGCCCCCGCTCCGCAAGTTGTATCCGCTCAGAAAGCAACTCAGACCATTTCTGGTACAGTCAAGGATGCCAATGGCGAGCCGATTATCGGTGCCAATGTCATGGAGAAAGGTACTAACCGAGGTGTGGTTACTGACTTGGACGGAAAATTTTCGATGAAGGTAGCTCCAGGATCTACAATCACGATCTCCTATCTGGGCTATCAAACCCAGACACTGAAAGCATCTTCTAATATGAACGTGAAGATGGCTGAGGACAACGCACTTCTCGACGAAGTCGTAGTCGTAGGTTTCGGTACTCAGAAGCGTGCCAACCTCACCGGCGCCGTTTCAACAGTCGACGTGGCAAAATCAATGGAAGCTCGTCCAGTGGGCGACGTAACCAAAGCCCTTCAAGGTGCAGTGCCAGGTTTGACAGTCACTACAAGTAGCGGTGCAATCAACTCAACAGCATCAATCAAAATCCGTGGTACAGGTACTCTGTCAAACGGACAAACTTCTAACCCACTTATCGTTGTCGACGGTGTGCCTACCGACGACATCACATTTGTCAACCCAGACGATATCGCTGAAATTTCCGTATTGAAAGATGCGGCTTCTACTGCTGTCTATGGTACTCGTGCAGCATTCGGTGTTGTATTGATTACTACCAAGACTGGTAAGAAAGGCGATAAAGTATCAGTTAAATACTCTAACAACTTCGGTTGGAGCGGCGCTACAGTCCTTCCTGACTATGGTTCAGTTCCAGAACAAATCGAAGCACTTCTTCAAACAAACTATCGTAAAGGTGCCGATCCTGAATTGTTCGGTATGTATCTTGACAAGATGCTCCCTTATGCAAAGGCTTGGTACGAACAGAACGGCGGCAAGAAGAAAGGCTATAGCGAAATGACTGCGTTCCAGGATTGGAACAACGTGGGTGACTACTATCAGGATCCTACTACAGGTGCAACAATGTACTATGCAGATTGGGATGTGAAAAATATCCTCTTCCGCAAGAATGCACCATCGCAGAAGCATAATGTAAGTTTGGATGGTAGCTCAGGCAACACTACATACCGTGTTTCTTTTGGTTACGACAAACGCGAAGGCTTGATGACATTCACTGACAACTCTGTTAAGCGCTACAACGCAAGCGCCAACATCGCAACTCAGATTTTCTCTTGGTTGAGAGCTGGTGCTCAGGTCAACTACTCGCAAAAGGACTATGAAGGCCAAAACATGTGGGGCCGTGGCGGTTACACATATGTTTGGCGTTGGGGTTCTTACTTCGGCCCTTACGGATACCGCAAGGCTGCCGATGGCAACTACTACGACTATCAGGCAATCGCCGACCGTAAGCAGAGTGGTGAATATGAAGACATCGCACGCAACACTCGTTTGCAAGGTTGGATGGAGGCAAACCCAATCAAGGGCTTGACAATCCATGCTGATTTTACTTACGATATGCAAGACATCAACACTCGTCAATCATATCTTCCTATCTACGGATGGAACCAATGGTCAAATGCCACAAAGGCTCCTACCTACATGGTAACTCAAAGTTCTACCTATGCACAACAGGAGAACACCCGTCAGAACGTATGGACAGTCAATGCCTATGCAACCTACGACTTTGACGTGGCTGAAAACAACCACTTCAAGGTAATGGTTGGTGGTAGTGCAGACCGCAAATACTACAACTATTTCTCTGCTCGCAAGAATGTGCTTTCTGACAACGACAAACCTTACCTAGGCTTGGCAACAGGCGGTACCGACGGCACAAGTATGGTAATCAACAACACCATCACCAAGCACGCCACTGCAGGTTTCTTCGGCCGTATCAACTACGACTACAAGGGTATCTACTTGTTGGAAGTAAACGGACGTTATGACGGTTCATCATCGTTCCCTGCAAATGACCAGTGGGCATTCTTCCCATCAGCATCTATCGGCTACCGCTTCTCTGAAGAAGCATTTTTCGAAAAAGCAAAGCAATATGTAAGCAACGCTAAGTTGCGTGCATCTTACGGTCACATCGGTAACGAGGCAGTCGGTGACTATATGTTCTTGGAGGCAATTGCAAAGAAGAGTTCAACTTATTCTTATTGGGTGAACTCGACTGGTACAAAACTTTCAATGTTCAACACTCCTTCATTGGTGTCTTCAGCATTGACTTGGGAGCGTATCGCAACAACAGACGTTGGTCTTGACCTCGGTTTCTTGAACAACCGCTTGAACGTAACATTCGACTGGTTCCAACGTGACACTAAGGACATGCTTGCTCCAGGTATGACTCTTCCTGCGACTCTTGGTGCCGACGCTCCTTACGGAAACAGCGGTTCTCTCCGCACCCGCGGTTGGGAATTGGGCATCAGTTGGAATCAACGCTTCGGCGATGTTGACGTGTTTGCAAGCGCTAACATCTACGACGGTAAGACTAAGATTACTGCCTACAACAACCCTAACAAGTTGATTAACTCATTCTATACTGGAATGGAATACGGCGAAATCTGGGGCTTTGAAACAGATCGTTACTTCGAGGAGTCTGACTTCAAGGGTAAGAATGCTGATGGTTCATGGATTTACGCTGATGGCGTAGCTGACCAGACTGGTTTGGAACAAGGTACATTCGTTTATGGTCCTGGTGACATCAAGTTCAAGGATTTGGATGGCAACGGCGTTATCAACGGCGGTGATCCAAATATGAGGGACGAGAACAAAAACTTGATTCCGGTAGGAACAGTTCGCAACCACGGTGACTTGAAGAAAATCGGTAACTCAACTCCACGCTACGAATACTCATTCCGCGTAGGCGCTGCTTGGAAGGGTATCGATGTTGACTTGTTCTTCCAGGGCGTTGGCAAACGCGATATGTGGTATGTGAATGCATTCACAATGCCATTCGCTCGTGGCGCCGATGGTACATACTCACACCAGACTTCTTACAACAAGATGATCTTCGACGACAACCGCAACATTGTTGGTTACGAAATCGACCAAAACAACGATTATCCTTGTATGTATGACGGTATGGCAAACAACGGTGCGGTATCTGGCTTGTTGCAAGGTCGCTACAACTTCTACCCACAATCGAAATACTTGCTCAACATGGCTTACCTCCGCTTGAAGACAGTGACTATCGGTTACACTCTTCCATCGGAAATCACAAAGAAAGCCCTGATTCAAAAAGCACGTATCTACTTCACAGCTGAAAACCCATGCTTGCTCTACAGCGGACTTGGCAAGAACCCAATCGACCCGGAAATCGGTGGTACTTGGAAAACTACCAACTCTTATAGCAATGGTACGTTCGGTCGTACAGATCCTATGATGCGTACATATTCATTTGGTTTGCAAGTAACATTCTAATTCCTAAATTCAAGAAACAATGAAAACTAAGATAGCATTAGGCATTTTCACACTTGCTGGTCTTTCTCTTGCAAGTTGTGACGATTTTCTCGACAACAACCGCTATCCTATGACTTCCGAGGTTAGCTCGGCAGAGTTCTGGAGCAACGAGTCGCTTGTTGAGCAAGAGTGCAACACAATGTACAATTTCTTTACTGGATACGGAAACAACGGCGGTAGCGGCGATTTCTATTTCAGTACGCTTTCTGACGACCAGGCTGGAAACTCATTTACTGAATGGGCTAACAAGACTGCTCCATCATCTTCGTCGAACTATTCTACTCCATATCAGAATATCCGTCACTGCATGTCGATTATCGAAGGTGTGCGTAACTCAACACTCGCTGCTGAGAAACGCAACAACTTTGAAGGTCAGGCTCGCTTGAACCGTGCACTCCAGTTCTTTACTTTGGTGAAACGCTATGGCGATGTAACATGGGTTGACCACAAGGTTGATGTTACCGACGAAGGTCTCCTTTATGGCCCGCGCACAAATCGTGACGTGGTTATGGACTCTGTGCTTCGCGACCTTGACTATGCAATCGCAACAATCTCTACGCAAAGCGGAAAGCAAGTGTGGAGCAAGGACCTTGCTTTGGCTGCCAAGAGCGACATCTGCTTGTGGGAAGGTACTTTCTGTAAATACCGCACAGCAGAGGAGAATGGTTATGCAGCCGATGAAACTCGTGCCAACAAATATCTTCAAGAGTGTGTTAGTGCATCAGAGCAACTCATCTCGAAATATCCTATTGGCTCAAGTTATCGTGCCCTCTACAACAGCGTACGTGATGATGCTTTGAAGAATGGCGAAATCATCTTCATGAAGGCCTACGACAAGGACAACTTCAAACATTCGTTGATTGCCTATACAGCATCTTCAACAAAGATTAGTGGTATCACAAAAGACGCGTTTGACGCTTACTTGTTTAAGGATGGCAAACCTAAAGCCTTGACTTCAGAGAATACTTCAGACGTTCCTGAATACAATGCAGCAGGTGAATATTCAATCGAGAAACTTCTTGCAGTTCGTGATGGTCGTCTTGCTGAAACAACTGACCCAGTTGTTTACTATCAGGATATGACTTGGACTCGTGAAGGTTCAATGGCTATGACTTCATCCACTGGTTATGGTGTAAGCAAGTACGACAACACTTCGTTGCCTCTTGACGACCGTGTTAACACAGTTAAGAACTACACTACAGCTCCTTTGTATTGGGGTGCAGTTGTATGCCTTAACTATGCTGAGGCAAAGGCTGAACTCGGAACACTTACAGATGCCGATCTTGATCTTACTCTCAACAAGTTGTATGCTCGCGCAGGTCTTCCTAACCAGACTGTAGCATCGCTCACTTCGATGAACGACCCTGCAAACAATATGGGTGTTAACAGCCTTATTTGGGAGGTTCGCCGTTGCCGTCGTTGCGAGTTGATTATGGACAACGATTTCCGTTACTGGGACCTCATCCGTTGGCACAAACTTGACCTCCTCGACAGCGCACAACATCCAAACATTCTCTTGGGTGCAAATGCTTCGGCAGCGAAAGTTAAGCCAGATATGCAAGGCGACTACGTGGACGGTTCATTCAACCACACCCGTGTATTCGAGAAACGTCAATATCTCTATCCTATTCCAACTGATCAGATTTCTTTGACTAGTGGTGCTGTTACTCAGAACCCTCTTTGGAAAGATTCTAAGTAGGCAATAACTCCAATAATAAAAAAGAGCGACCCTCGGGCCGCTCTTTTTTTTGCCGAGATTTGGTCACAGTAGAAGAAGTCTGGGGAATTTTAGAAACTTTGTTATCCCAATTGACCTGAGAGCCTCATCGAGGCGCAATGTCTAAAACCCTATGGCTTCAGCCTGGGGAAAAACAGATACACGGTGACTTGCGCCCTGTAAGTGGCGCTACAGGGGTGGTTGCTTACAAATGTTGTGGTGGCGTACTTACAGCACGCAAATCCTTGATAGACATCCTTGCCCCAGGCTGAAGCCATGGGGTTTTAGACATTTCGCCTCTCCGGGGCTCGCTCGTTTGCTCCACGCTCTTTTTTGGGGAAAATTTGCGGCTTGGTGGAAAAATTTTGAAAAAACAGCAGAAATGCTTGCAAATTGTTATAAAAGCCTTTAAATTTGCGATAGTTTTTTAAAACAATAGGATTATGAAGAAATCTTTACTATTTTCGGCAATGATGATGACGATGGGCGTTGCTGCGGCAACAACGGTTGTTTCTCCGGTAGCCCGTCAGCCACTTGGCAACATTGCAATGTCAGTGAAAAAAAGTGACAAAGTTACAGCGAACAAACTGAAAGCCAATCTCGCAACAAAGGCTGAAGTCGTTAAAACAAAAACCTTGAAGAACGGTGCGAAGATCGACCTTGTTAAAGGTTCTGACGGAATGCTCCACAAAGTGATTCAAAAGAACAGCGTGAAGAAAAACGGCTTGCGCGTGCCTCAAAATCGTATTGCTAAATCGTACTACGACGATACCGAGGACGCAACATTATACGAGGGCTTCGAGGGCTACGATGGCGAGAGCCGTGGCTGGGTTCCTACTGGCTGGTCGCAGGTTTCGAAGACCGACCCTGCACATGCAGTAGTGGAGGACGGTACTTCCCTGATTTGGGAAGGCATTACTGGCGACTCTTGGACTCCTGCCAATAGCGGCGAAGCAGCTGAGAGAATCCAGGTGTCGGTGATGGACTATGATACATTTGCTCCAGCTGAAGAGCAGGATGAGTGGCTTATCACTCCAGCTGTCAACGTGAAGAGCGGCGACTATCTCTGCTTTGAGTTGAACTACAGCCCTGCCTTCACTTTGCTCGATGTGGATACATTCGACTTTACAGCGGAAAACAATATACTTGAGGTACAGGTGTCGGTCGACAATGGCGAAACCTGGAACAAGATTTGGGACGTGTTGCCACACGCAAAGTCATTCACCGAGGATGAGTTGTGGGACGACGCAATGTCCTACATTCGCGGTTATTATCCTATGGCAGTCAACCTTGACCAACTTGCCGGACAGAACGTGAAGTTTGCGTTCCGCTACGTTGGTATCAACGGCGAGTCGATGATCCTCGACGACGTGTTTGTGGGCGCGCCTACTCCAGAGGCAGCCATTACAACGCCAAGCAGTGTGTTCCAGATTGGTTTCTCTAAAGAAGGATATGCACTTACCGATGCATCTGGAAACTGGATTAACTACGGATTGGCTCCTTACATGACTCCGTTGACATGGGACAACAATACGGAATTGTATGAAACAGCAAAATGGTCATATCCTGATCCTGAAACAGGCGACGCACTCGAGTCGGACGACGACTCTCTTGAGGCTCCAGCTTACGGATATGGCAATTACGAAGCACCGTCATTGCAGGTGACATTGGGCAAAAAGACCTCAGAAGCGGTTTCTACCCACGATGCAATACGATACGGCGGCGCAATCTATAGTAGAACAAGCGACGGCGACATTATCAGTTTCGACCCTGTGTTCTACGACACTCCACGCGTAGAGAGCGGCGATGCTGAAATTGCTTACTCTGTAGATATCTTCGGTGCAGGCGAAGGCCATGATGCAACCTGGACATCTGTGATGGGCGCGACATACAAGAGCCTTGGTCTTGAATATGTTATTCCGAAGCCAGCTGCGCCATTCGTAGTTTCGAGCGCATGGATTGGCATTCAACCAGGCGACAAGTTGACCGATGCCAGCAAGTTGACGGCAACCATCTATAAGTTTGACGAAGAAACATTGTCGTACGTTGAGATGGCTAAAGCCACTTGCCTCCCTTCGGAGATTGAAGACGACGGCGAAAACGTGCCTGTCGCTGAATTTAAGTTCACACAGACACAAGGTGAACTTGAGGTGGAAACTCCAATCATGATTGACTACAATGCTGTAATCGCATTTGAAGGAGAGATGGCGTCAGGTGAGTCGTTCAACTTCTACACCCAGTTCGATTCAGAGGTAACCAAGTCTTATCCTACATATGTTCGTCTCGCTGACGAAGACGGCACACTTGGCGAACTCAACATCACAGCTCTTACATTCACCGATGGCAGTTGCGCAACAGGTATCTATGGTGCATGGGATGCAACCTACGCATGGTTCCTGACCGACGAGGACTCGTTTGAAGCACCTGTGGCTGGCGGCGAGAAAGAGTTTAAGATTGACTCTTACTACAGCGTTAAGGACTCTGCTGGCGACGATAGCGTAACAGTTGAAGGCGAAGGTCTCGATGACTGGTACACAGTATCGTTCGACGAGGTAGACGCTGACGACTACAACGGCGCGATGACAGTGACTGTAAGCGCATTGCCAGAAGGCGTTGACATCCGTTCGGCATACTTCGACATCAACCAATACGGATTTACAAAACGCTACTATGTGGCTCAACGCAGTGAAGCAAGCGTAAACACTCTTGCAGCATCGACTACGAAGGCTCAGGTTATTGGTTCTGACATCGCAGTATCAAGTCAGAAAGCAACATCAGTTGCAGTCTACAACGTGGCAGGACAGAAAGTTGCTGAAAAGGCATTCTCCGGCAAGGCAACAATCTCTGCAGCCGACTTGGCAAAGGGCGTATATGTATTGAAGTTCAACGACAATACAGTATTGAAATTGGCTAAGTAAATCTTAGAAGATAACTTTTCATAAATTTAGAGTTAAAGCCCGACGCGAGAGCGCCGGGCTTTTTTGTGGGAAAATCTTCTGAAAAATGTCATATATTCTTGGCTGTGATGAAACAAGGTTAACCCTTAGGTGATTTGGAATGCATAACTTTGCATTAAATTTGATATAAGATAATGAATAAAGGATTATGCATAATGTTGCTTTCTGCTTTGGCCGCTACCACGATGGCGGCACAGGATGGTAGCGTTATGACGCCTAATGTGCTTGCCCCCAAGCCTGTGCCATCGGTGCTCGATGAAGAGGTGGCAACGGTGCCGGCAGTGAGTGCTCCGCTCAGCGTGATGCCTGTTGGCTTTTCGATGAACTATAGCCACCTTGTGCATAACGGCAACGCCCTTGTGCTCGGCCTTGCGCCCTACCAAACACCGCTTACGTGGTACAACTTCACGTCGGGCAACTACACCTCATGCTCGTGGACCTATCCCGACCCAAGCGACAAGAGTAATATGCTCACCGCTACGACCAAGGATCTCGAGGCTCCTGCCTATCCTTTCGGACAGTATGCAGCGCCAGTGCTCACCGTCGACGGCCAGAAAGCCAACGCCTACGCCGCAGTGCAGTATGGCGGCGAGGTGATAGCCCCAGTCGACGGCACTAACACAATTTTTGAGGCGGCACTCTACAACTATCCACGCTACATCAGCGGATATATGACCTTCAACGTCTTCGGCAACGGACTGTCGGGTGTTGGCGAGGTGGCAGATGCCATCTGGAAGTCGGAAGACTACGGCGGCGGCAGCGGCAAGATTAGCAAGGTGCTCGGTGTGGGTATGGTAGTGCCACAGCCAGCAGCGCCCTATCAAACAAGTTATGCCTATATCCGTTTCACGTCGTCGACTTTGTCCGACCGCTCGACCCTTACGTGCAAGGTCTATTCGGCAACGTCCGACATGAAACTCCTCGCGCAGGGACAAACCAAGAAATCGCAGACCTACCAGACATCGAGCGACTCGTGGCGCACGGCGCTGTTCTCGCTCAAGCCTGTTGAGGGCAAAAGCACGGAGCCGTTGCTTGTCAGCGGACCGGTGATAATAGTGTTTGGCGGCGATATGGTCGCTGGCGAGAATGTGGAATTCGGTATGGCACGCGATCTCGACGGCTACGATGAGGGCACAACCTGCCGCGGATATTTCGTCTTTGAGGATTTCAACGGCGGCAAGCAATTGCTCCGCACCAACCAGATACCGTTTTCCGACGGCTCCTCGGCAACAGGCCTCTTCGCCTCGTTTGATGCCACCTACAGTTGGCTGAAATGCGACGAGACCGAGTTTGTCGCTCCAACTGTCGGCGGAAGCAAAACATTCGATGTGGATGCCTACTACGATTTGACCGACACGAAGATCGCGAAAGTGTCGCAAACCGCCGACTGGTATAGCGTAAACATCGCGGCCATCAGTGATGAAGGCACATACCCAATGACCGTGACTGCCGACCCATTGCCAGAGGGCTTGGAAGGACGCACATCGACCTTTACGCTCAACAGCAAAGGATTGAAGAAAGAATTTACAGTGACCCAGGGCTCCGCCGCAGTGGCAACAGTCTCCGACCTCGGTGCCAAGGCTTATTTCAGCAACGGCGAAATCGTTGTGGAAAGCCCTGTAGCGACTACAGCGGAAGTCTTTGCCCTGTCGGGACAAAAGGTCGCAGAACAAAGATTTAATGGTAAATCGAATATATCGGCGCAACACCTCGAAAGAGGGGTATATGTTGTGAAATTTACAAATGGAAACGCTCAGAGAATTATAGTGTTATAAGATAATTAAAGTCTTTGATTGCCGGTTTCGCAGTGATGCGCGACCGGTTTTTTGTTTCTGTCCGGGAGAATTGCTGCTGTGAAACCACTCCGAAAATGGTGCAAATGCCGTCGGATTATTTTTTTTATTGCGCTATTGCCGACAAATTGTTATATTTGAGCAGCGATTAGAAGCATAACATGTTACGAATATGAACAAGATAATAGAAAAGACCCATTTCTCAGCAAATGTGGTCAAACTCGTTGTTGAGGCGCCCCTCATTGCCAAGGCGCGCCGGGCAGGACATTTCGTGATTGTCCGCGCCGACGAACATGGCGAACGCATTCCTCTAACCATTGCCGACAGCGACACGAAGGCTGGCACTATCACACTGGTGGTGCAGGCTGTGGGCCGCTCTACGCGCAAAATTTGCGGCAAGGAGGTTGGCGATGTGCTGCACGATGTGGTTGGTCCGCTCGGACAGGCCACGAGAATTGAGAAATTTGGCACAGTGGTGTGCTGTGGCGGCGGCGTTGGCGTTGCTCCGCTGTTGCCTATCATCAAGGCGATGAAGGAAGCAGGCAATAGGGTGGTGAGCGTGCTCGCCGGACGTACGAAGGACTTGATTATTCTTGAGGACGAGGTGCGTAAGTGGAGCGATGAGGTGGTCATCATGACCGACGATGGCTCGTATGGCACTAAAGGACTTGTCACCGACGGCGTTGAGAATGTTATCAAGCGCGAGAAGGTGGACCAGGTGGTGACCATCGGACCGGCAGTGATGATGAAGTTCGTGGCACTGCTCACTAAGAAGTACGACATCCCCACCGTGTGCTCGCTCAACACCATCATGGTCGACGGCACAGGCATGTGTGGCGCTTGCCGCGTCACCGTGGGAGGCAAGACCCGCTTCGTCTGCATCGACGGACCAGAATTCGACGCCCATCAGGTGGATTTCGACCAGATGATGATGCGCCTTCACGCTTACGACAATGACAATAAAAACTGACGACATGGAAATCAACGACGAAAAATCATATACCCGCGCCTTGCCTTGGCGCGAAGCGCTCCGCAAGTCGAAGACTGCCAAGGAGCGCACATCCACACCGCGTGCGAAGATGCCTGAATTGGCACCCGACTATCGCGTTACTTGCAACGAAGAGGTGAACCAAGGACTCACCAAGGAGATGGCTCTTGTGGAGGCCACACGTTGCCTCGACTGCCCTGACCCTCAGTGTGTGACCGGCTGTCCGGTGGGCATCGACATACCTGGATTTATCAAGAATGTGGAGCGAGGCGAATTTGGTGAGGCGGCTGCCACAATCAAGAAAACCAGCGCTCTGCCAGCAGTGTGCGGTCGTGTGTGCCCACAGGAAAAGCAGTGCGAGAGCCAGTGCATCTACCACCGCAAATTGAAGAAGGAGGCCGTGGCTATTGGCTATCTGGAGCGCTTTGTTGCCGACTATGCCTGCGAGAACGGTGGCGGAGCAGCGGTGGAGCCTGTGAAGAGCAACGGCGTCAAGATTGCCGTTGTGGGTAGCGGTCCGTCGGGACTTGCCTTCGCTGGCGACATGGCGAAGCGCGGCTACGCTGTCACGGTGTTTGAGGCGTTGCACGAGATTGGCGGCGTACTGAAATACGGCATCCCTGAATTCCGCTTGCCGAACAAGATTGTCGATGTTGAGATTGACGGACTTCGCAACCTCGGTGTGAAGTTTGAAGCCAACTGCATTGTGGGCAAGACCTTGTCGTACGACGATTTGCACGAGATGGGTTTCAAGGGCATCTTCGTGGCGTCGGGCGCAGGATTGCCTCGGTTTATGAATATCCCTGGCGAGAATCTCAATGGAGTGATGTCGAGCAACGAATTCCTTACGCGTGTCAACCTGATGGGCGCAACGCGCGACGACGAAGACACTCCGGTGCTTCACGGCCACAATGTGGCTGTGATTGGTGGCGGCAACACTGCGATGGACTCTGTGCGCACAGCGCGGCGCATGGGTGCTGAAAACGTGATGCTCGTTTACCGTCGCTCGGAGGATGAGATGCCTGCCCGTCGCGAAGAGATAAAGCATGCCAAGGAGGAAGGTGTGCGCTTCCTTACGCTACACAATCCGCTCGAATATCTTGGCGACGACAAAGGGCATGTGTGCACCATGCGCTTGCAGACTATGGAACTCGGCGAGCCTGACGCTTCGGGACGCCGCAGCCCGGTGCCTGTGGAGGGTGCGGTCGACGATGTGCCTGTGGATTTGGTTATCGTCAGTGTCGGTGTGTCGCCCAACCCGCTTATCCCTAACGCTATTCCGCAATTGGAGGTGAGCCGTCGCGGCACTATCGTGGTCGACGAAACGACGATGCGCTCCTCGTTGCCCGACATCTATGCCGGCGGCGACATTGTGCGCGGTGGCGCTACCGTGATTCTTGCCATGGGCGACGGCCGCAGGGCTGCTGCGCAGATGGCTGCCGAACTGGAAAAATCGAAATGACAAAATTATAGAAAAATACTTATGGAGAACTTTAAGATTACGGCAATAGGGCTGATGTCGGGCACGTCGCTCGACGGCCTCGACGCTTGCTGCGCCACATTCACCAAAACAGAGGGGCGCTGGGACTTTACAATCGACGCGGCGCGCGGCTACGACTACACCGACGAGATGAAGCGATTGCTCGGCACGGAGGTGCAGCGGATGTCGGCGTACGACTTTGTGGCATTCCACAGCGAGTATGGCAAATTCCTTGGCGAGCGCGTGGCCGACTTCATCAAAGAGTTTGGCGTGAAGCCCGACATCGTGGCGTCGCACGGCCATACCGTGTTTCATGAGCCGCAGAAGCGCATCATGTGTCAGATTGGCGACGGCGCAGCCATTGCGGCGGCAGCGCGTGTGCCAGTGGTGAGCGATTTCCGCAGGCTCGACATTATGCTTGGCGGGCAGGGTGCACCACTTGTGCCTATAGGCGACCGTTTGCTGTTTGGCGACTATGACTATTGCCTTAATATTGGAGGTTTTTCCAACATCTCGTTTGAGTGTGGCGGCGAGCGTCTGGCGTTCGACATCAGCCCGGCGAACTATGTGCTAAATTACTATTGCCGCCAGCACGGACTGGAGTTTGACCGCGACGGACTTATTGCCCGCAGCGGCAAGATTGACGCGGCATTGCTGTCGCAACTCGACAGTCTGCCGTTCTATGCGCAAACCGGTGCGAAATCATTGGGCAGGGAATGGGTAGAAAAGGAAATCTATCCGCTCATTGATGCCTCTGGGCTTGAGTTTGCCGACATCCTTGCCACGTTTACCGAGCATGCTTCACGCCAGATTGCCAACGTCGTGGCGCGCTATCCGAAGCCCAACGCCAGCCTGCTCATTACGGGCGGTGGAGCGCTTAACGTGTATATGGTGGAGCGCATCCGCGAACTCTCGAAATGTCGCGTAGAGATACCATCGCGGCAGATTATCGAGTTTAAGGAAGCCCTGATTTTTGCGTTGCTTGGTGCCCTCTACATGGCAGACGAGGTGAGTTGCCTATCGTCGGTTACCGGCGCCGCCTGCGACAACATCGGCGGCATGCTTTTCAAGATTTAGACCAGGCATCATATCAAAAAAACAGAGCCGCGTCCTTGGGGATGCGGCTCTGTTGTGCTTGTTGCGCCTTATTGCTTATTTGCCGGTGTTGGCAGCGGGGGCTGGAGTAGCGGCTGCTGGTGCTGCGGCAGGTGCTGCTTGCTTCTTTGCGCTTGGGGTGTTGAAGTTGCCCGGAGCGGTTGTTGCTTGTGCAGGAGCATCCTGAGTGCGCGACTTCAATTCGGTGCTGTTGCCGCCGATGAAGAATGCTGAAGCGATGCTGAGCACGCAGATTACGATGGCGAGGGTCCATGTGGCTTTCTCAACGAAACTGTTGGTTTTGCGCACGCCCATGATCTGGTTTGAACTTGCAAAGTTGGAAGCCAAACCGCCGCCTTTGGATTTCTGGATCAAAACGATGCCAATCATCAAGATTGAGGCAATCACTATGAAAATTACTAATGCTTTGAACATTTCTGTTATTGTTTATTTTGTTTATATTTCTCGTTTTCAATAAGTTTCCTAAGGAAACGCATTTGGTCTGCAAAGTAAATACTTTTTTCCGAATAATTCAAACTTAATGATTGAATTATTTCCAGCGCCTTCTCGAATTTGTGCTGGCGGATGTAGATCTTTGCGAGGCTTTCGCTGAGCGACGATGGGTCGGACTCGCTTACTGCCGTTGGTTTCGGTGCTTTCTGTGCGGTCGTTTTCTCTTTTTTCGGCTCTGTAACAGGCGTTTCCGTCGGAGCGTCGGCAGGGGTGAAGCGGCTGCCAGACTGTTGGCTTTCCGATATGAATTTGTCAATCAGCCGGTCCTGTTCGCTCTGCTCGCCTTCGGTAGCGGGAGTGCCGCTTTTCTCTTCCTCCTGTGCGAGCAATTGTGAATAGTCGGGCGTGGGGTTGAAGATGCGTTGCTCCAAAGCCCTCATCTCGTTGGCGTCGTTGTTGCCGAAGGTGTCGAGAAAATGCGTTATGGTGTCCATCGTCGATTTCGTCTTGGGAGTAGATGTTTTGTTGAATTGCCGCAGTTCGTTGCCTCCTTCGCCCACAAGGTAGTAGAGGTCGGTGCGGTTGCATATTGTGGTGGCTGCCGAGGAGCGCAACTTGTCGCGCTGTTCGGTGGTCAGTGTGTCGTCCTGCATACGGAGTATCGTTGCCGGCAAGAAATAAGGATAGTCGGCCATCAGCGAGTAGTAGAGGTCGCTGCTGATGGCTGCCCTTGCGGAAAGGGCGTTGTCGAAATTCCTTGCTCTGTCGGTCTTCTCCATTGTCCAGAAAGTTTTTTACCAGTTGCCGGCAGTGGCGTTGAAGATGAGCAATACAAGTTCATCGCAGATTTCTTCACACAATTGGTCCTGGACGCTGGTGAGCATCTCCGAGGAGTCGAAGTCGCGGAAGGCGGAGAATGTCTGGTCCACGGAGTTGTTTGGCTGCTTATGGTCGGTGTATTTCACGCGCACCGTAATGGTGAGCCTCGTCTTTGAGGCGTAGGCGTTTTCTGTCACGGCTTGAGGCGTGAGGGCGTAGCCCGTGATTTCACCTTCCACAGACAGGTCGGTGTTTGAACTGTCGACAATGTGCAGACGGGTTTGCTTGGTGTAGGTGTCGACGAGTTTGTTCTCAAACATTGGCTGCAGCGGAGCGTAGACCATTGCCGCGCGGATGGGGAACGAGCCGATGTTGATGGTCTTGTAGATTGTGTAGTCGATGGCAGCGCCATTGAGTTTGTAACTGATGGTGCATGCGCTCAGTGCGACAATCATGATGGCCGCAGTCCATATGTATTTCAGTCTGTTCATTCCAGTCCGTATTCCTTGATTTTTCTGTAAAGTGTGCGCTCTGAGATTTTAAGTTCTTCGGCGGTCTTCTTACGCTTGCCGTCGTTGCGCTCCAGCGAGCGGCGTATGGTTTCGCGCTCGGTGTCCTCGAGGGTCATTGCCGTGTCGTCGGTGATTTCCTCGCCAACAAACTCTGCGGTGTGATCCTGAGCCACTGGCAGCGTGTGGGCTGGCAGCACTGGTTGCGGAACGTAGTTCTTTTGCAGGTTCTTGATGGTGGCGGTGTGGGGCATCGTGCCGTTGTTCATCTCCTCCATCTCTTTGCGCAGGTTGTCAATTTCCTTGCGCATCTCGAATATCATCTTGAAGAGCATCTCGCGCTCTGTCTCGTAGGAGTGGTGCACCTCGCCCGCGGCAATGGCCGGCGTAAACTCGCCACCTGCATAGGGGAGGTATTTGCTCACGTCTTCGGCCGAGATGCGTCGTCCGGCATCGAAGAGAGAAATCTGCTCGATGAGGTTCTTGAGTTGGCGCACGTTGCCTGGCCAGCGGTAGGCAAGCAACGCGTTTTTGGCGCTGTCGTCGAGTTCGATTGCCGGCATGCGGTATTTGTCGGCAAAGTCACGGCTGAATTTGCGCGACAGCAGGATGATGTCGTCGCCGCGGTCGCGCAGTGGCGGCACGGCGATGAATATTGTTGACAGGCGGTAGAAGAGGTCCTCGCGGAAGCGACCTTCGGCTACAGCCTTCTGCATGTTCACGTTGGTGGCAGCCACCACGCGGATGTTGGTTTTCTGCACCTCCGACGAGCCCACTTTGATGAATTCGCCCGACTCCAGCACACGCAACAGGCGTGCCTGTGTGGTGAGCGGCAACTCAGCCACCTCGTCGAGGAAGATTGTGCCGCCGTTGGCTTCTTCAAAGTAGCCTTTGCGGGAAGAGATGGCGCCCGTGAATGCGCCCTTCTCGTGGCCGAATAGTTCGGAGTCGATGGTGCCTTCAGGGATTGCGCCGCAGTTCACGGCGATGTATTTGTTGTGTTTGCGCGAACTGAATGCATGGATTATCTGCGGAAAAAATTCCTTTCCGGCGCCGCTTTCGCCATTGATCAGCACCGACAAGTCGATAGGTGCAACCTGCAGCGCGCGGCCCACAGCGGCCATCAGCGCCGGCGAGTTGCCGATTATCCCGAAGCGTTGTTTTGCTTCTCTTATTTCAGGGGTTATATCTACTGTCATAAACTGTTCTCCATACTTTAAGCTTACAAAGATAATATAATTTGGGGGCACTTTGGCAAACTGAAAGGCATTATGTCACATTTTTAGGCTTAAATAGTCGCGGATAATGCATATCTTTGCCTTATGGACGAAACAATTAAATTTGCTGTGGTGCAGCACGATATTGTGCCGGGGTCGGTGCGGGAAACTCTGCATCGGGTGGAAAAACTCGCCGAGGGATGCCGCGGCGCCGATGTGGTGGTGCTTCCCGAGATGTTTGCAACAGGCTTTGATGTGGCAAACGCTTCGGTGGCGGAGCAACCAGAGGGCCGCGTGTTCCAATGGATGGCGGCAATGGCGAAGCGATGGCAGGCGGCCGTAGCGGGCAGCGTGGCTGTGGTCGATGGTGGCGGATGCCGCAACCGCTTCTATTTTGTGTTGCCCGATGGCACATACCGCTACTACGACAAGCGCCATCTCTTCACCTTTGGCGGCGAGGACAGACTCTACCGCCCGGGCGACAGCCGAGTTGTGGTGGAGTATAAAGGTGCACGCATCCTGCTGCAAACGTGCTACGACCTTCGTTTCCCCGTGTTTTCGCGCAATAGGGGCGACTACGATGTGGCGATTTATGTGGCGAGTTGGCCGTCGTCGCGTATCTCGGCGTGGGACGCACTGCTACCGGCGCGTGCCATCGAAAACGTGTGCTGCATTGTTGCCGCCAATCGCATCGGCTCGGTTGGGCGCCTTGAATACAACGGCCACAGCCGCATCATCGACCATCTTGGGCGCGACATGGCTGCGCTCGCTTCAGGCGAAGAAGGCATCCTGACGGCAGAAATCTCGCTGTCCCGACTGCGCACCTTCCGCGCAAAGTTTCCTGTGCTCTCCGATACCGACGATTTTACCATCTCCGAATAAAGTTTTTGCCCGATTTTTTGCCGTTAACCTAGGAAATGTGTGAAATCCGACATTCTGAAACCTAGGAAACGTGCAAAACT
>CAVEIP010000005.1:32404-35759 GCA_963615935.1 [Ruminococcus] lactaris
GTGTCGACGGTCAGGTGCTCGTGATGCACGACATGCTCGGCATCAACAAGGGATTTTCTCCTCGTTTCCTCCGTCGCTATGCCGACGTTGGTACTATCATCACCGATGCCGTGGCAAAGTATATCGAGGACGTGAAGACTTCCGACTTCCCTAACGAAAAAGAGCAATACTAAATTGCTATCCATAAAACTTGTGCGGCTCTCCGAATCCATCGGCGGGCCGTTCGTTTTTTCTTGTCTGCGGAAATGGCGCTAAACCTTCAGTGTCAAGCCTTCTTTGGCGAGGATAGTGTTGGGAAAAATCTGTTGGGCTTCCTCGAGCAGTGGTGTTTCGTTGAGATAGCGCGACGAGTAGTGGCCAATCACCAACTGCCGCACTTCCGCTTCGGCGGCAATGCGGGCTGCATCGGCAGCCACGGTGTGGCACGTTTGCTTGGCGCGCTTGCGAAGGTCGGACATAAACGTGGCTTCGTGGTAGAGCAAGTCGGCACCTTTCACTGCCTCAGCGACAGCCTTCAGCGGCAGAGTGTCGGAGATGTAGGCATAGGTGCGCGATGGGTCGGCGTCGGTGGTGAGTTCGGCATTCGGCACCACTACGCCCTCGGGCGTAACATAGTCATCGCCCGCCTTGATGTTGTTGCGGCGGCACTCCGGCACTTGCCATCGCTGGATGGCCGCGGGGTCGAGGTGGCGAGCCTTGGGCTTTTCGCGGAAGATAAATCCCACGCACGGCAAGCGATGCACGAGTGGCACCGTCGACACCGTGAGCGACCGGTCTTCGTAGATTACGGCCCGCTCATGTGCATACGGCTCAAACCGCACCTTGAGGTCGTGCGCCGAATAGTCGAGCAGCGGCTTGAACAAATTCACGCCCTCCTCGGGCAGATGGACCACAGTTTCGCCGTCGAGCCCTGTCAGACCCATGGTGGATAGCAATCCCGGCAGTCCGTAGCAATGGTCGCCGTGGAGATGCGAGATGAAGATGTGCCGCAGATGGTTGAACTTGCAACGGACGCGCATCAGTTGCGTCTGCGTGCCCTCTCCGCAATCAATGAGAAACGACTTGTTGCCCACGCACACCAACTGTGCGCTGGGATTGTGGCGGGGTGTCGGCTTTGCCGACCCGCATCCAAGTATCGTTACCGAAAATTGTTCCATATAAAAATCCTGTTTCAATCCATCCGCAGATGCAAATTTACAGAATTTTGGGCTCTAAAAGTTTGAATTTTTCATAATAACCATTAATTTTGTTGGCAACAACTACGATAACGATAACAACGAAATCCGGATTATTATGAAAACCTTGCACAGACTAATGCACGGAAGTGTGACAGTTGTGGCATGCTTCGGTTTACTTTTAACTGCTTCTTCATGCGACAAAGACTTTGACCTGTCGGACATCAGCAAAGACATGACCATCGGCGGCAGCATGTCTGTCCCCATCGGCGTTACCGACACACTTCGCCTCTCTCGGCTAATCGAAACGACTTCAAATCTGAAGATAGACGAAAACGGCGTGTACGCCCTCACCTTCGACGGTACCACGACGCTCGAAATCGACCCCATAGAGGACGTTACAATCAAGGGAATGAGCACCGCCCCGGTGACCCACGACATCGATGTGCCTACATTCTCTGGCACTGTTCCATCGCTCCCCATATCGGCCAATGTCAACGCCACTTTGCACATCGACGCCACGCAGGTGTTGCCAAAAGAGGTTGAGGAACTCTACACGGTAGGGTTCTACACGATGAACACCACCATGCACCTGCGTCTATCGTCGTCGGCAATCAGCAAGATAAGTAATGCCCATGCCAAGAATTTCAAGATGAAATTTCCTGATCTCATCAACTTCGATTCAGGCATCAGTGGCATGGACTACTCCACCAACACTTTGACCATCAATCAGGCTTTCGACTCCAACGGCGAGTTGGCCATAAGTCTGCCTGTAAGCGGCTACCACAACCTACCGCCGATTAGCAACCACAAGATGCACATAGCGGAAAGTGTGATTTGCTCTGGTACGTTTGAGGGTACGGCAACCAACGTGACGAGTGCCGACCTCAAGGATTTGTCAATGTCGCTCTCGTTTGATGTGCCCGATGTGGAAATCGACAAAGTGACGGGCATTTTCGATCCCAACATCTTGATTCAGCCGGAGGTGGTTTCGCTCGGCAAGATTCCAAACATACTTAACGACGAGTCGACCGAGATTAACCTCAATAACATCTGCCTGAAGTTTGACATCGCCAATCTCATCGGTGTGCCTTTCAATGCCGACCTCACTCTCCGCGGCATCGACAAGAACGAACAGTATATGGACGGCAAGGCTCAAGCAATTGTCCACATCAACGAGGCTACCAAAGACAACGTCTACACCCATCTGTTGCTCACCAACTCGGAAACTTACTCGGAAGAAGGCTACACCAAGGAACTTGTGCCGAGTCTTGCCAACGTGGTGAAGAAAGTGCCGTCGAAAATCGAACTGTCGTCGGATGTGGCAGTTGACAAGTCGAAGACCCACAGTCTCCAATTGGGGCAGGCCTACTCCACCACAATCGGCTACAACGCATATCTGCCGTTTGACTTTGGCAAGAATTCCCACTTCGTTTACCGCGACTCAATTACGGGTGTAGGAAAGGATATGAAAAACATCTCCAAGTCGCTGAAGGACATCAAACTGGGCGTAAGTGCAAGTGTCCACTCCACGCTGCCGTTCGACATTACCATCACGATAATCCCACGTGATGATGAGGGCAACACGATGGAAAATTTCCTCGAATACACCGACAAGGTGCATTTCAATGCGAGCACTGACGGATCAACGCCGCAGTACAGCGACCTATCGTTTTCAGAGAAGACAGAGGGCGCGCTCGGCTGGCTCGACACAATCGAATTCATCGTGGAGGGCGACACCAACGACGCCACTGCAATACTCAAGCCTACGCAATACGTGTTGCTTGAACTCAAGGCGTTGTTGCCTAACGGAATAACCATCAAACAGTAACCTGGCTACAATCTTATGAAAGCGAAATACATAGCAGGACTCGTGGCAATGGCCATCAGTTCGACAACGATAGCGCAGACTTCGCGCAACAGTTACTTTTCCGACAACATCCCTACGCGTAACGAACTCAACCCTGCCTTTGCGCCTGAGTTCGACTACGTTACCATTCCTGGCGTCGGTGGCATCACGGCGGGGCTCAACGGCAATGTGGGCGTGGGCAACTTCTTGTTTAAGCGTGGGTACGAAACGGTTACGGGTCTTAACGAGATGATTAGCAGCGACGAGTTTCTCGGCGGGCTGAAAAGCAGCAACTATATGGAGATGAATGCGGGCGTAAACATCCTGTCGG
>CAVEIP010000005.1:35769-50860 GCA_963615935.1 [Ruminococcus] lactaris
ATTCAACACCATCAGCATCAATGCAAAGTCGTCGACATCGGTTAGTCTCCCTTACGACTTGTTTAAGTTTGCCAAGGTGGGGCAGGACGACGGTCAGGCCACGACCTACGACATCAACGGCACTCGCGTGCGCACCACCGAATATGCCGAACTTGCACTCGGCCATTCTCGTCAACTCAGCGAGAAAGTGCGCATCGGTGCAAAAATCAAATATCTTGCCGGCATAGGCTATGCGGATGCTAAGGTCAACAACATCCACGTTGCCATGAGTCAGGACAGTTGGACAGTCTACGAAACAGGCGAACTCTTTTCTACGCCGCTCCTCAACTTCAACTACAAGGAGAACGGAGAAATCGACAACATCAAGTTTGGTGAAAAAGTGGGTGTGGCTGGCAACGGCTTAGCAGCCGACCTCGGCGTGACCTACAACCCGATAAAGGACCTCACCTTGTCGGCGTCGCTCACCGACATAGGTTTTATCCACTGGAAAGGCGACATGAACACCCTTGACCCAGTGCCGTTCTATTTCGACGGCTTCCACCATATCCTTTCGGAGGACGACGACGACGGTGGCGCATCGGAAATCAGCGGCGAGGTGGACCAACTGAAGGAAGACCTAAAAGCGCTCCTGCACTTCCAAGGCGAAACAAGCGCAAAGCGGACGCAGATGCTCCGCACCACACTCAACCTCGCTGGCGAATATAGCATTCTCAACGATATGATTGGCTTCGGACTCCTGTCGTCAACATGCTTCAGTACGCCGAAAATCTGGACCGAACTTATGGCATCAGCCAATTTCCGCCCCACGCGGTGGTTTAATGCCACGGTCAACTTCTCGACCTCTAACCTCGGCCACTCCCTTGGAGCGCTAATCAACTTCTGCCCAAAGGGCTTCAACTTCTACATTGGCTCGGACTATATCCCATTCAAATACGCCAAGCAAGGAGTCCCCATCTCAACGGCAAAAATCAACCTTTTCCTCGGCATGGCCATAACCTTCAACCACTCGAAATAGATAACCTCAAAAATATATTCGTTATGATTGAAAAACCTTCGTTGGATTTTAGCGATGCTCTGCAAATGGCATGCAAGCGGATTGTGGAGACCAAGGGTCGGTCGCGCCGATCGGAATTTTGGTGGACAGCCTTGGTGGCTTACCTCATCTCCACAGTTCTGCCCATCGTACAACTGGCGATGATTCCCATCACCATCCGCCGTTTGCACGACACAGGTCGCAGTGGCTGGTGGCTGCTATTCCCTATTGTCGCCTCCATATTTATCATGGTGATGATGCTTGTAGACGGCATCGCTGCAGCGGTGATGGCTGAGGATTTAGCGGCTTCTGAGGACCTTGCGATTGCAGAGACGATGATTGGGCTCTTGGTGAAGTGGGCGTTTATCGTGGTCGCTGCATTGATTTACGATTTAGTGATGCTGGTGTTCCTCTGCCAGGACAGTGAGCCCTACGAAAACAAGTATGGCCCGTCGCCAAAGCATGAATCAGTGCCGCCTGTCCCTCCCGTACCGCCTGTCCCTCCTGTTTATCCAGGAATGTAGTCAGGGGCAGATGCAAAGAAAAAGCAGCGCCACGGCAATCGGTTGCCGTGGCGCTGCGCATTTTATGGCGGCCGCTTTTAGCGATTGCGTTTAAGAGAGTCGTAGATATAGCCGAAGATGTTGAAGCGTGCTCCAACTTTTACGAAAGCAGGGTTCTTGCGGCTTGGGCAGACGCGGTTGCTGAGGAAGATGTAGATGATGTCTTCCTTAGGGTCAACCCAGAACGATGTGCCGGTAAAGCCTGTGTGGCCCACCACTTCCGAACTTGCGTTGTCCACAACCGACGAGTCGTCAGGACGCTTGAAGTTTGGCTTGTCGAAGCCAAGGCCGCGGTGTGAGTTAGGCGACTTTGTAGTGAGGAAGGTGTGGACTGTCGACTCTGAGAGAATCTCTTCACCTCCGTACATGCCGTCGAAGAGCCACATCTGGCAGAGTTTGGCAAGGTCGTTGGCGTTGGAGAACAGTCCGGCGTTGCCTTGAATACCGCCTGAGAAGGCTGCTGTTTCGTCGTGAACCACACCTTGAACCATGCCTCCGCGGAAGTAGTCGTCGACCTCGGTCGCTGCAATCTCGTTCTTGCTGAAGAAGTCGAGTGGGCGATAGACGGTGCGGAATGCGCCGAGACGGTGGAAGATGTTGTTGTAGACAAACTTGTCGTGGCGCATGCCCGAAACGTTTTCCTCAACTTGGCGCAACAAGCAGAAGTTCAGACAACTATACACGTAACTGTGGTTGGCGCGCTGGTTGGTGCGGTAAATCATATTCATGATTGAATCCATCGTGACCTGTCCCACCCAAAGGTTTTTGCCAATCTGCACGTCAAACTTGTCGGTGCGTTTTGGCGAGGTAATGTCGGTGCGCACATGAGCGGTTTTGTTGATGTAGCCACCGCCTGCATACACGGTGTAGTTGCCGCCTTTTTGACCTACGCTCAATGCGCCTTTGTAACTGGTTGAATCAGTCATAAGGTTATAGATAGGAATTACGGGAGGAATACCTGTTTCGTGGAACAAAAGGTCGCGTATCGTGAGCAGTCCTTTCGATGTGCCTTTGAGTTGCGGGATGTAGTCGCCGAGGAAGCCGTTGAGGTTAACCGAGCCGTTGTCCACGCATTTCATGATGCCCGACAGCGTACCAGTGGCTTTCGACACTGATGCGAGGTCGTAGAGTGTGTTGCCAGTTACGCTCTCGTCTTTCTTGTTGGACGTGTAACCGAAACTCTTCTTGTAGACCACTTTACCGTGGCGCGCTACGAGTACTTGGCAGCCGGGATAGGCGCCTGCCTTCACACCGAGGCTGGCAATGGAGTCAATCTGCTCAACCATGCGCTGGTCAAAGCCAACAGCCTCTGGCATGTCGTAGCCCAGGCGTGAAGCCATGATGCTCACGCCGTCGCCCACCTTTGCCACGTTGTTCACGCTGACAGGGATGCGGCCTGTGGCATCCGAGCCGCCAAACACTACCTGTGCTGCATAGTCCTGAGAATATTGGTGATCCTCATAGGCTTCGACCACAGCGGCGCTCTTGGCGATGGCTGTGCTGAAACCGGAGAGGGCATAAGGTTTGATGAAGAACACGAGCGCCACTTTGGCGTTGCCGGCCTTGTTTACTGCGAGGTTGACGGCGCGCTTGGTCTCGTCCTTGTCGTTGAAGATGCCGATAATCAGCGTTGAGGCGTCCTTGTTGGTGCTTGCCCATGATGCAGCGTTGCTTTCAGTGAGGTCCTGGGTCGTGATGTCGGTGTAGAGGGCGCAAGTCTGCTCAAATTTCTTGTGAGCATCGTCACCTCCGCCGATGGTCGCCACGCACACCTTCTTGTCGAGATGCTTCACTGGAAGGCAGTCGCCGTTGTTCTTTACCACGGTCATAGATGCTGCATAGAGTTTGCGGAGCATCAGTTGCGAGCCGCGCGAGTTGATGCGGTCCATTAGGCCTTCGATTTTCACAGGCTTGTAGTTGTTGAGACCGAGCGCATATTTGTAGCGAAGAATCTTCTTTACTGTCAGTTCGATGGCTTTCTGCTTGTCGCCGCCTTTGTTGTAGAAATCGAGGAGTTCCTTGAAACTCTTGTCCATGTTGCAAGGCTCAAGAAGCACGTCGGCACCGGCGAGGAAAGCCTTCAGACCGTTAGGCTTGTTGCCTGAGCGTGCGCCTTGCATAGTCAGAGCATCGGTAAACACGAGTCCACCAAACCCGAGTCTCTGCTTCAACAGGCCAGTCACAACGCTCGGGGTGAGTGATGTAGGGTTCTTGCCCGTCTTGAGGGCTGGTATCTGCAGGTGACCGACCATGATGCCCGACAAGCCGGCATCTGTGTAGCACTGGAACGGCACGAGGTCGATGGCTTCGATGCTCGCCAGCGAGCGGTCGACCACAGGGAGAGTCTTGTGGGAATCCTTCTCAGTGTTGCCGTGACCCGGGAAATGCTTTGCCACGGAGAGCACGCCGCCGTCCTCCAGACCGCGGGAATAAGCCACCACCTTGTGGGCTACGTTCTCTGCATTTTCGCCGAAAGAGCGTGTGCCGATAACTGGGTTGAGCGGATTGCTGTTTACGTCGGCAGTAGGCGCGAAATTCACGTTTACGCCCACCTCCTTGCATTCGCGCGCCATCTCGCGGCCGTATTCATAAAGCAGCATGTCGTCCTGCACGGCGCCGAGCATCATGTTCTTAGGGAAGCGCGGAGTGTTTTGCATGCGCATCGACAAGCCCCATTCGCCGTCGAGTCCGATGGCAACAGGTGTAGACGATACACTGTTCACATAGTTGGCGAGTTCGGCGTGGTCAACAGCCTCACCATTGGCGAAATATGCCCAGCCGATGTGGTATTTCTCCACCGTGCTTTCGATTTGCTTTTTGGCGGCTTTCACGTCCTTCGATTGGAAGCATTGGGCAATCAGTTGCCCTACGCGTTGCTCTGCCGACATGGAATTGTAGACTGAATCAACCCAAGCCTCCATCTCGTTGGCGGGCTGGTTGCTGATGAATAAAGGCGTCTTTGCCGTGATTAGACCTACGGCAATAAGACTCAGTGCGATTAGCAATAAACTCTTTCTTTGCATCTTGGTATTGAGAAGTTTTGTTTTCGTTTGTTTGGTTATTTAGGGCTCGTTTTTTATTTCCTGTGGATGCGTTCTGCTCCGTCGGCCTTGATTGTCTGTCCGCTGGCGGTGAGCGCCTTCACGTAGTCAATCATGTCGTATTTCACAAAGCGGTCGCTATGCGCCACCACCCGTCCGTCGCTGAACGACTCCAGATGGTCGTTACCCTCGGCAACGTAGTCGATGGTTGCAATGCGGTAAGTCTTTTTCTTGTCGATTTTCTTGCCGTTGATGCGGGCATCGACAGCCTTCTTGCCGCTGATTGTGAACGAAATCTGGCTGTTGACGCACTGGCCGCCCGTGGCTGCCAAATCGTCGAGGCAGCGGAGCAGTGTGGCGCCGTCCATCTCCACCACTGTGATGGCGTTGGTAAACGGCACAAGGTTCATGATTTGTCCCACCGACACATCGCCTTTGCTAAGCGAGGCGCGGATGCCGCCGCTATTGGTCACGGCGCCGTCAATCTTCGCTCCGCCAACCTGCTCGCCGAGGATGCCAATCACGTCGGCAACCCAGTTGTGCATGGCGTTGGAGTTGCGTTCGATGTCGGTTTCTGACGTGCCGATAATCTGTGTCATTATGCGGGTCACCTCGTCGTCGTAGTATTTTAGCCACTTTTCGGTAGCGGCATCGAGGCGTCCGTCGTAGCGAGAATCGATGGGGAGAAGTTCGTATTTTGGCAGGCTCCCGAGGTTGTCGAGGTCGATGGTGATTTTGCCTATTGTGGGGCACTCGTTGGCGTTTTGCGCCACAAGCACTTGCTTGCCAGCCTTGTTGGTGAAGATGTACTGGCGGTTGCCTTTCGCCGGATCAATCGATGTGTGGGAGTGGCCGCCGATAATCAGGTTGATGTTGCTCGACGAGAGAGCCATGATGCTGTCCGACGGCAGCCCTGGCTGCGCTGGCTTGTAGCCAATGTGCGACAACACGATGGCGTAGTCGGCTTTGCCCTGCTCCTTGAGCGCTCCGGCAATGCTGTCGGCAAGCGCCATAGGCTCGCGGTAGGTCATGCCTTGGTAGTTTTTGTCCACCACAAGCGACCGAGGGTCGGCGCCGATGCCAATCACGGCGATGCGGTGTCCGCGGTAGTTCTTTATTTGGTATGGCTTTACGCGTCCGTCGAGAAACGCGTTGGCCTTCGAAAAGTCGTAGTTGGCATTGACCACCGGGCATTCGAGCAGACGGTAGCAGTTGGCAAGAGAGTCAAGGCCGTTGTCAAACTCGTGGTTGCCGATGGTAGTCATTTCGTAACCCATGCGGTTCATCATTTCGTATTCCACACGTCCACCGAAAAGAGGAAAATACATGTGGCCTTGCACATCATCACCCGCGTCGAGCAGCAGCACATGCTCCTCCGCCTTGCGGATGCTGTCGATTGCCACCTTGGCGCGCACCATGCCGCCCGGCTTGTCGAGTCGCTCGGGACGAATGTTGCTGTGGGTGTCGTTGGTGTGAAGGATGACAAGGTTTTCGGCGGTGGCAAAAGTTGCTGCCAAGAGTGCTATCGCACAGGTTGTTGTGAATTTTGAAAATTTCATCGTCGGTTTGCCTTTAAATTTCACGAAAATACGCAAAAAATCTCAAACAGCCGCCCGCGCTAAACAATAATTAAACCTTGATAATTATTTTTTAATCGACTCACCTTTGTTGCGTTGGGAGAGGAGGCGGTTGAAGAGTGCTGCGCGGGGCTTGTCGATGAGGATGCACAGGGCGAATACTGCCACGCCGAGGACTGTTGCCAGCAATGAGGCTACGATGCAACCGTGGGTGTGGTAGATGTGGAGCAGCATGGGGCGCAGCACATAAGGGTAGACCGAAAAATGCATGTGGATGAGGTAGACGGCAAACGCCGACGAGGCTATCCAGTTGACCGCTCGGCTGGAGAAGCGCATCGTGGAGAAAACGGCAAAGAGTGCGAGCGACTCCAAAAGGATGATAGGATTGTTGTAAGCCATCGCCTTGCTATAGTCTGCCCATTGCATCATCCATACCAAAGCGGCTACCGATGCCACATAGACTGCCGTGCCAGCCCATCGCCATGGTAACTGCTGCCACTGTGCCAGGCATTCGCGCATCACGTGGCCGAGGATGTAGACAAACACCAAATGATAGACCGTGTAGCCCGTTGGGTTGAAGTCCATCTCCAGCCACCATCCGCCTGCGCAATTGACGGCAATGAGCGCTGCTGCCAAGACGAGATGCTGCCGGAAGGATGTGCGGCGGAGCACGGCATTTATAGCGGGACTAAGAGCCATGAGGATGAAATAGCCAGTGACAAACCATTGGGTGGAATGAGTGATGCCGAGAAAGGCATAGCGGGCGTATTTAGGAGTGAAGTAGTTCGGGTGGAAGCAGCAGCGCAACAGATAGAGCAAGATGGAATACCACAGCACCCATCCCACATATTTGGCAACGCCTTTGGCGCTCAGGCGGATGCCGAAATAGCCGGAAATCAGCACGAATAGGTTCACGCCGATGATGCTGCACGCTTCGAGTATCTCCATGCCTGCTACATCGGCAAATCGATGGACGGCAACAGGTTGCCACATGTCGAGCGCCACACCGTTAAAGTGCAGTGCCACCACCATCGCCATTGCTACGATGCGCAGCAATTCGAATTGCGATTCCCGTTGTAGTGCTTCTGTTTTCACTCTTGCGCAAAGGTAGCAAAAACTCGCTGCCAAACAAAAAAGACTGCGCCCTCGGGAATGCCCCGCGGCGCAGTCTTCGCTTTATTGTTGGATTGTTCGGGATTAGAACAATGCTTTTCCTGTCATGTCGGCTGGTTGAGCCATGTCCATAATCTTGAGGATTGACGGAGCCACATCGGCGAGGATGCCGTCTTCTACCTTAACGCCATCTTTGCCTGTTACATAGACAAATGGCACTGGGTTGAGCGAGTGGGCAGTGTTTGGCGTGCCGTCTTCGTTGATGGCGTGGTCAGCATTACCGTGGTCGGCGATGATGATTACCTCGTAGTCGTGAGCCTTGGCAGCCTCGACGGTGTCCTTCACGCAGTCGTCGATGGCAACAACAGCCTTCTCGATAGCCTCGTAGATGCCAGTGTGGCCCACCATGTCGCCGTTGGCGTAGTTAACCACGATGAAGTCGTACTTCTCAGTGCCGATAGCAGCAACGAGTTTGTCCTTCACCTCATAGGCGCTCATCTCAGGCTTGAGGTCGTAGGTAGCAACCTTTGGCGATGGCACGAGGATGCGCTCCTCGCCTTCGTAAGGGGTTTCACGGCCGCCGTTGAAGAAGAAAGTAACGTGGGCATACTTCTCGGTCTCTGCAATGTGGAGTTGCTTCTTTCCGTTGTTTGCGAGATATTCGCCGAGAGTGTCCTTTACGTTTTCCTTGTCGAAGAGGATGTGAACGCCCTTGAACGAAGAGTCGTAAGGAGTCATGCAATAGTATTGCAAGCCAGGGATTGTGTGCATTCCCTCTTCAGGCATATCCTGCTGGGTGAGAGCGATGGTGAGTTCCTTTGCGCGGTCGTTGCGGTAGTTGAAGAAAATCACTGCGTCGCCTTCCTTGATTGTGCCGTCTACGTTGGCGTTGACGATTGGTTTGATGAACTCGTCGGTAACGTCTTCGTCGTATGATTCCTGCATTGCCTGAACCATGTCGGTAGCCTTCTTGCCTTGGCCCTCAACGAGGAGGTCGTAGGCTTCCTTAACGCGGTTCCAGCGCTTGTCGCGGTCCATTGCATAGAAGCGGCCCACGATTGATGCGATTTCGCCTGCCGACTGCTTGCAGTGGTTTTGCACCTGCTCGATAAATCCTTTGCCGCTCTTAGGGTCGGTGTCGCGACCGTCCATGAAGCAGTGGAGATAAACCTTGGTCAAACCGTATTCTTTGGCGATGTCGCAAAGGGCAAAAAGGTGCTCGAGCGAACTGTGAACGCCGCCGTTTGAGGTAAGGCCCATGAAGTGGATTGCCTTGCCGTTCTCCTTTGCGTATGTGAAAGCAGACACAACTTCCTTGTTATTGAGGATAGACTTGTCGGCAATCGATTTGTTGATTTTCACGAGGTCTTGATAAACCACACGGCCGGCACCGATGTTGAGGTGGCCCACCTCTGAGTTGCCCATCTGTCCGTCAGGCAAACCAACGTTTTCGCCGCTGGCTTGGAGTTGTGAGTGGGGATAAGTGTTTAAAAGATAGTCCCAATAGGGAGTTGGGGTGCAGTAAATCACGTCGTCTTTCTTGTGGTCGCCGATTCCCCAACCGTCGAGAATCATCAACAATGCTTTCTTAGCCATAGTTTCAATATTATTTTTATTTGAATTAACTTGTTAATCGCTTGCAAAGTTACAACCTTTGGAGTAGACCTGCAAGCGCTTTAGGAAAAACAAAAGCCGTGCCAAAAGCGCTCATTTCAAGAAAAATGACTAATTTCGCACCGCTAATCAAATCACATTCCCTCCTTAATTTGCTCTGCTTATGGCCGACAACTATCTGGAAAAGAAATTTGAAGAATATGCTGCTGCGAAGGCTGGGCGTCGCCCTGTCCACCGCGCTGCTCCCTCGGGCAGCCGCAGGGGCGTGGTCGAACTGAAGTTTCCGCGTCGGCGGGTGTTTGTCGCCGCTGATGTGCGCTGTGTGGTTGATGCATTCTGCAACGCGTGTTGCCAAACGGCTTTCTGCGCCAACGGTGCTGCCGATGCCATGCAGTTTGCCGAGAGTATTGGAGCGCAGTGCCACGATGTGGATTGCCACGATGCCGACGCTGTTTGCCTTGCGATGGACAAGGCTCTGAAGGCGTGGCGCGACATCGAGATACTTGTGTGTGATTTAGCCAATGCGCAGGTGGTGATTAGCCATTTTGAGGCGTTGCGCAAGTCGTTGCCGATGGCGCCCGACTATGGACGGATTATCGTGCTCGGCAGCCTCAGTGATGTGCCGCAGATTGCCAACCATACAGTCAACTGCATCGACTGTCAGGACGTCGACAATGCTGCCGTGGCAAATGCGTGTATCTTCTTGTCGTTGCCCGACAGTAACCGCATCTCGGGGCAGACAATCCACATTGACTAAGTCTTAGAATTCAATCTCCAACTGCACCGCAACTGGATGGTGCGGACCTGCTGCTGACTTGCTGACCGATAGCCCCAACAACCGCACAGGCGAATGCTCCACATCGATATCGGCAAGCAACGCTTTTGCCACGGGCAGGATGCGTGACTTCGATGTGAGTAGGGTGCCGACGGTGCGGCTGCGGGTGATTTGCGTGAAGTCGGAAAATTTCACCTTCAGTGTGAGCACATTCCCCTTGAAACCGCTTTTGCGCAAGCGGCCAACGAGTTCGAGCGTCAACTGGTAGAGATGTACCGACAGGAGGGCACGCCGCGACAGGTCGGCATCGAGCGTGCGTTCGCAACCCACAGATTTCCTCTCGCGGTCCACCACCACAGGACGGTGGTCGATGCCTCGGGCAAAGTCGTAGTACACCGCTCCCATTTTGCCGAAGGCGTCAATCAGTCCGCCGCGCGAGTAGGAGCGCAGCAGAGCGCCATTGTGGATGCCCATTGCGTGCATCTTGTTGGCAGTCACCGCTCCCACGCCCCAGAAGGCTTCGATGGGCAACTTGGCAATGAAGTCGAGTGCCTGCGAGGGGTGGATGGTGCAAAGTCCGTCGGGTTTGCGATAGTCCGATGCTATTTTTGCAAGAAACTTATTGTACGACACCCCGGCCGACGCCGTAAGGTGCAGTTCGTCGGCAATGCGCTGCTTGATTTCGCGGGCAATGTCGACGGCAAGGGCGATGCCCTTCTTGTTTTCGGTCACGTCGAGAAACGCCTCATCGATTGACAGCGGTTCGATGATGTCGGTGTATTCTTGGAAGATGGAATGCACGTGCGCGGAAATCGCCTTGTACACGTCCATCCGCACTGGAGTGAAGATGAGTTGCGGACAGCGCTTGCGTGCCGTCACCGACGACATTGCGCTGTGCACCCCGTAGCGCCGCGCCTCGTAACTTGCCGTCGACACGACGCCACGCGGCCCTTCGTTGCCCACAGCCACAGGCTTCCCCCGCAGTTGCGGATTGTCGCGCTGCTCAACCGACGCAAAGAAGGCATCCATATCGATATGTATGATCTTTCGCTCCACCACTCTGCAAAGTAAACAAAAAGAAAGCGATTTCGCCAAAGCAAAAATTGGCATAGGTATCGCGATTATTTAGAGCAAAAGCCTTGAATGTCGAGAATTTGTTCGATTGTATCGAATAAAAAATGCTGATTTTATTTTGTGGCATCGAATAAAATCAGCATCTTTGCAACAAAATCGCAGCAATGGATATAGAATTATTTAGGACAATCATATCTGAAAACCAGGAATATATAGGCAATATCCCTTTGGTGAAGCGCCCTCTTGCATTGGAAGAGCGAGGTAGTTATGTGTTTGTCGGTGTGAGGCAGGCCGGTAAATCCTATTTGCTATATCAACGCATGCAGCAGATGATGAAGTCTGGAACTAAATTGGACGACATCGTTTATGTCAATTTTGACGATGAGCGACTGAAGGGAATGACGACAATGGATTTCGACCTCATTCTGCAGGCCTATCACAGCATGAATGAGGGGACGCCTGTGTTCTTCTTTGATGAAATCCAGAATGTGGATGGCTGGGCTAATTTTGCTCGTCGCCTTGCCAACCTCAAATATCAAGTTTATATCACTGGCAGCAATGCAAAAATGCTGAGCAGAGACATAGAAACGGTTCTGGGTGGTCGGTATCTGGACATTATGGTGTATCCTTACAGTTTCGCCGAATATCTGACGGCAAACAGGGTGAACTTGACCAAAGGTTGGCAATATGGCAGAAAAGCCAATGAACTGCAACGCCATTTCCGCACTTATTTTGAATGGGGCGGTTTCCCCGAGGCGGTAAACTTCCAGGAGAAGCGCATTTGGCTCAATAGCCTGTATAACCGCATATTCTTCAACGACTTGATTGTGCGCCACAAAATCAAAAACGAGGATGCCTTGCGCCTTTGTGTGCGCAGATTGGCGGATTGCGTCATGCAGCCGTGTTCGCTGAATCGTCTATGCAATTTGGTCAAGTCGACAGGCACATCGTGCAGCACGTCAACGGTCATGGAGTATGTGCGCTATCTGCAAGAATCTTGCATTTTAGTTTCTTTGGACAATTATGCCTCAAAGTTTGTTGAAAAGGAGACCGTAAAGAAGCATTATTTTGTGGACAATGGATTGTTGCATTTGTTTATCAATAACCCAGAAACTTCGTTGTTGGAAAATCTTTGTGCCGTTACTTTGTATAAGAAATATGGCAACGGCTTGTATTACTACAACAAAGATGTGGAGGTGGACTTCTATGTTCCGGGTGAGGATTTGGCTATTCAGGCATGTTATCGGATGAGTAGTGGCGCAACTATGGAGAGGGAGATGAAAGCCTTGGCTACACTACATTCGTTGAATCCTCTCCGAAAAGTGGTTATTATCACATACGAAGATGAAGGGACTGTAGATTACAAGGGATTGGAAATCGAGTTGAAACCTGTTTGGAAATGGGTGCTCACAATCTAAACAAAAAGAAAGCGAACATCACTTCGATGTCGCTTCCAAACCACTTTTTCCTTATTACTTAATAAATCATCACTGACCTATTCGTAGGCTTGCGATGTCGTGGAAAAATACCACATTATTACCTTCATTACCACTTTTTTCATAATCAATCTCCTTTAAAAAACAAACCTAACAAAAAACTTTTAATACACTAAAAATCTTTTTTACGCCGCAAATATAAATACAATATTTGGAACTTGTGCTATAAAAATATGTTTTATAACATAATTTTATCGTTTTAACACTATTAATTAAAAGTCGGGAGTGGATGAAAATGCGAGAATTTCGCCTGTTGTGGGGTGGCTGAATCGGATGTAACTTGCGTGCAAGCAGAGTCTTACGTCGGTGCAACCGTATAGTGCATCGCCATGGATAGGCGCTCCGAGTCCATCGGGGCGGCTGAATGCTGAATGCACGCGCAACTGATGGGTGCGGCCTGTGAGCGGTCGGAATTCCACACGGGTGGTGGTGCCAAAGCGCTCGATTACGCGATAGCGTGTCACTGCCTCCTTGCCTCCGTCGAAGTCCACCCGCTGGCGCGGACGGTCGTGATAGTCAGCCGACAGCGGCAAGCGGATTATGCCTTCATCATCGGGCACGTTGCCGTCGAGCAATGCTATGTAAGCCTTCTCAACCTCGTGGCGCTCAAACTGTTGCCGCAACGCGGAAAACGCTTCCGCTGTTTTCGCCACGATGAGCAGACCTGAGGTGTGTTGGTCGAGCCGGTGCACCACCATCAACCCCTGCGACTGCGGAAACCGTCGGCGCGCCACATCGGTGACCGACAACGAGCCGTCCTTCCCTGGCGCAGAAAGCATGCCCGAGGGCTTGTCCACAACCCAAAGACAGTCGTCTTCGTAGACGGTGCGCAAGCGGCTCTCGAGGTTGCTGCCGCCTTTCAGCGGATTGGGCTCTACATCAAGCCCTTGCATCATGAAGTTAAGGATAGGCTCGCATTTGCTCTTGCAGGCGCCGTAGAAAAAGCCGTCGTGGCGCACCTCGCCAACAGGCGACCGTCCTATCCAGAATTCGCCCATCGCTATGGGTGTACAGCCGTTGGTCAGGGCATACTGCAGCAACTTCGGCGCGGCGCATTCGCCTGCACCTGCCGGGGGCATCTCGCCTCGAGCGTCGGCAAAGATATCGGTTAGAGTCTTTCGCTCACCGCGGGCATTGATCATGACAAACTGGTCGAATATCCACCGCTGCAGTTGCTCCGACATGACGCGGCGCAACTTCTTCATCGATGCAATCTCGGCATCGAGGGCGTCCCTTTGAGCCATAATGGCGTCGATTGCCTCTTTGTGGTGCTGCTTTATCCGCCGCAGTTCAGCCTTTTGGAACTGACTCTCAGCGATGAGCGATGTGCTGTCGTTGCCCTCGATACGCTTCTGGTCGCGCTCCTGCTTGCTCTGAGCCATGAGAGCCTTATAGGCAGCTACCTCGTTGTCGCGCGTGGAGAAAGCCGCCGCAAGGGTTTTGTCTAAAGTCTCGCGCTCCTCGGATTGCTCCGCCGCGGCTATGTGGTGGTTTATTTCCGTGATTTCCGCCTCTTTGGTCTTGAACACGCCGTTGGGCTGAAGAATGTCGTAGACCGCAGGCACAAAGTAGGCATGGTTGTTGGCGTGCGCAAGATTGCCCGAGAAGGCGGCAAGATAGCCTAATTTGCCCTCACTGTTGCGCGCCACGAGCACCCCCATCATCTTGCCAGCCATCAATTCCGTCTGCCATTCACTGCGGCAGTCGAGATAGCGGCGCAATGATGCGGCAGCGAGGCGCACCAGCGGGTGGGGGATATAGTAGAAAGGAAAGGTGAACTTCTCCGGCAGTTTGATGCCAGAGAGGTTACCTTCTATCTTATGAAATTTGTTGTCGCCCAAATCAGTCGTCCTGGTTGCCCTCTGCGCGCAGTTCGGTCGGCGTCTTGCCGAAATAGTGCTTGCAGAAATTGGAGAAATACGACACCGACGAGAAGCCGTAGTGCTGTGACAGGTCAGTTATCGAGCGGTTGGTACCCTTGATGTCAGTAAGCATCCGCTCAGCCTTGCGGTCGAGAAGCCATTGTTTCACCGACGTCTTGAAGTGGCGGCGGAATTTCCGCTGGAATGTGGTTACGGGCATGTGCATTATTGCCGCAAAATGCTTCACGTCGGTCACATTCTCGAAGTTGCCAAGCACCATCTGCTCAAACTTGCGGTTGAAGCAGAATAGCGGATAGAAGAATTGCGACAGTTGCTCCTTGCTGTAGTAGTGCAGTAAGAGCAGAAACAGTTCCTGTTTCTTGACCTTGAAATAAGCCTGACTTGCCATCCCGTCGCCTATGCAGTCGAGGGTGGAGCGCACAAAAGCCGCCACGCGCTCGTTGATCGGCATCGTGACACATTTGTCGGCTTTGCCTTCCTCCACACTGCAGTCGTGCATCAGGTTGACAAGTGAATAGTTGGCGCCGAACGGCTCTTTCTCGGAGAACGACACTGTCATCACGAAACTGCTAGGCTCGATGGATGCAATCAGAAAAGAATTGCACGGCACCAACGCAATGTTGCCGCATTCCACTACATGCACATCGAGTTTGTTAATCTTGAGTTTCGTTTTTCCCTCCAGCACAAAAAACAGTTTGGAGTGTGACAACTTCTCCTCAACAAACAGTACTTCAGACTCTGTCTTTCTATCAACAATTTTTATGGGCACATCGCCTGGCGGCTCGTCGCCTCTTGTTTGTGTTATAAGTTCGTTATTAATCATGTGGTAACAGCCTTTATGATCTTCTAGTGTTTTTACAAATATAAGCCGTTACGCGCCAAAATCCAAGTATGCCACCTAATTTATGTTATTTTAAGAAAT